>NZ_PCZD01000050.1:0-12290 GCF_002553975.1 Lactobacillus sp. UMNPBX6 | reverse complement strand
TAACAAGATTGGACTTTTTTAGTAACTAAAACGATTTAACTAGCACCACGCGTATTAATTTTACTTTACCAGCATACCTTTCTTCTAAACTATAAAGTGCTATTAAATTATTACCTTTAATAATTAAATTATCATCGTCTGAAATTGAGCTAGCTTTGGTCTTACCATTTTTATCATATTTTGTAACATTAATAAAAATCTTAGGTTCAAAAAGTTTATCAATTTCAGGTTTAGCAAGTGTTTCATTTAAAAATGGTTCATCTGCATCCCCAGAATGTTCAACATCTTCCTTAGTCATTCCTGCTTTTAAAACACAATCCTTGTAAGGAAAGTCTAAAACCACATCAGAAGAATCATCTATATATTTTCCGCCTGCTGTCAAACCTATTTTATTATCATATTTAGTAAAACTATCTTCCCAGTATTCCTTATAGCGTAGCATATCAACAAATTTGTTAATTTCAAATATCTCTACATCAGCAATCTTGGAAGTATATGTTTTATGTAATAAATCATCCTTTAAAATAGCCGTCATTAAATCTTTATCATAATTATCAAGATCTTCAATGACAGCATTTCTCTTCAAAGCACCACTTTTAGAAAAATACTTATCACCAAACTGCTCTAATACTTTACGTATATGATCCATTGCTTTAGATTCTACAGCCATCGTATATTTCTCCTATCTCTTCCTACCTCAATAGTTACATTATATCTGACATATAAAAAACTGCTAATCTTAATTAATAGTCTTTCTCTTAATTTTCTTTACTATCTTTTCTATTTAAATTTGCAGCTTTCCATAAATCATAAACACTATCCCACTTATTGGAAAACATAATATCAGTGATAATCACATATGCCAAACTATACCAACGATCCAGCATCATAGTTGCATTAATAGCTGGAAATTTTTCACCATCATGCGTTATTCTTGATCTTAATCCATATGCTCTTTTAATCGTAGCATCATATTTCTTAAGTTGTTCTGATTTAACCCCTGGATAACAAATTAAGTTCATAATTGAAACTAATTGATTTTCAATAGAAACAGATAATCCATCTTTCCAAAGGTTATCCTTCTTTAGTTTATTTTCTAATTTATCTGGGTCTTGTTCAATCATAGTTTCAAGTGAAATCATGATTTGTAAAAACTGCTTAGTTTGATTAGAATTAACTATTCCATCACCGATCCAATCAATCGCTCTTGCGCATTGCTTCTGCAATGATGTTAACTTATCAGATTCTTCAACGATTAGGGGAATTATAGGTATCCAACGTTTATCAAAATCTATAGTTGCTTTTGGCCTATTGTCAGGATTTATGGCTGTAGAAGAGCTCCAACCACCTTCCAAAATTCCGGGAGTTTGTTTACTAGTAAAGTGCCCACTTTTATTAGTAAACTGATAAAGCCCATCTTCTTGAATAATATGTTGGCTTAGTTCCAACACTTGACTTGGTCTATGATCATAGCCATTCAGAAAATTAATGACATTATTTATATTGTTAGCAACATTAAACGCATGGTAATAACTCCTATTATTTTTTCCTGTATCGATTACAGATACTCCTAACAAAATATCATCAGGTTGAATCAACGTCTCATATTTAGGATTTTCTTCCGCTTTGCGATTTAAATCCTTAACGTTAGGTATATCCTTCAATAACTCTTGACCACTGATAATCATAATATTAGGGCCAAGGTTTGTTTTTTCTTGATACTCGAAATCAAATAATCTAAAGAAATAAATTACATAATCCGTTTTTTTGATTTTCTCAATAAAATTATTTATCATCTTCAAATCATAGGGCTCATTAGTTGACACAATATTTTCAATAAAATCCTCGAGCTTAGTTGCTACTTGATCAATGTCATATTCAATATTTTCTGCATTGAATACTATTTCAATATTTTCTAAAAGTCTAACAAACGCATTATGTACACTTTTAGTAATATATAATTCTTCTCGCTTTTTCATATCGTATTTCATACTATAGAGAGTCGTATCTTTTCGAGGATTATAATCTTTCGAGATCGCCCTTTTTTGTACTTGCTTATTTTCTCTTACCATTTTTCCAATAACTTTTTGAGTTTGTTTACCTAAATTAGGAAGATTTTTTGCTTTAACCATTATTCAGTACCACCCTTTTAATCAAAGAAATTACTGATATTACGTCATAAAAAGCCCTTAGTTTTTACAACTAAGAGCTTTTACTTTATTCAAATATTGAGGACGACGGGAATTGGACCCATATCTTGCTTATTAACTAAGCCTGTCTTGCCCGTTAGACGACTTATCCTCAAAACCTCCACTTGTGTGGAGAAAAATTAATTACTTTACCGCTATGTCTCGTCACCGGAGGATCACCTCCACACATGTGGAGAAAATTTCATCATCAATCCTGCCGACCATGACCATGTGTTCGTATTAATTATACCAAATCTCACCAAAACAAAAAAGCCCTAACTGGGACTTTCTTTAAACATCTAATCTCTCAAAGCACGATTGCCAATATCATGGCGGTAGAAGCAATCTGGCAGATCAAGCTTACTCAAATAAGAATACACATTATCCTGCGCCTGGACTAGATTGTCGGCTTCCGAAATTACCATGAACAGGCGGCCACCATCATCTATCAGATTATTCAAATTACCTTTCACGTTGGCATAATCGATATAAGTATTAGTGCCGTGAGGCAACTTGCCGATCTTCACATTAAGTGCCGGATGCGTTGGATAACCTTTGCTGCAAACAACCACGCCTAAGATAGAGCTATTGTTTTCTTCAATTTCAGGCAGCTTTTCATGATTTACCGCTGCATCGATCACTTCTGCAAAATCATTTTTAATTCGAGGTAAGACAACTTGCGTTTCAGGATCGCCCAAGCGGACATTATATTCAATGACCTTTTGACCATTCTCCGTCATCATTAAGCCAATGTACAAAACGCCGCAGTAGTGATAACCACCTTGAACCAATCTATTCATCGTGGGCTTCACGATCTCGTCAATCATTTTTTGCCGATCTTCTTTTTTCAGCTGTGGCAACATGCCACCAGTGTTTGGACCCTTGTCGCCATCGCCAACTCGCTTATGGTCTTGCGCCATTGGCAAAATGGTGAACTGATCTTCAGAAACAACCACAAACATGGAATATTCAGGACCAACCAAGCATTCTTCAAGCACAACAGCAGTTTGACCACCAGCAAACATTTCTCTGATCGTTTCTTCAGCGACGTCTTGGTTCTGAGCAATGGTTACACCTTTACCACCAGCTAAACCATCTTCTTTGATCACCACTGGATAATCGAAGTTCTTCAAACCTGCAATACAAGTTTCAGCACTGGCATAAGTTTCATAGCGAGCCGTTGGAATATTGTATTTGCTCATGAAGCGCAATGCATAATCTTTTGAACCTTCTAATTGTGCTGCTCTTTGGTTAGGACCAAAAATCTTTTGCCCAGCTTCATTAAACTTGTCAGTAATGCCAGCACAAAGGACATTTTCTGGACCAACAAATGTCCAATCGACCTTTTTATTTTTACCACCATCACGTACAATAAACTCACGGATCAATTCAGTACTATCACCCGAACCATAGCCACCTTCAGAAAGGAATGGCGCAATCTTTTTATTAGAAAACTCGCCGCCATATTCAAGTAGGAATGCCTTCATTGGCTGACTCAAAGTCATTGCCCAAGTTTGATAGCCTAAGTAAATTGTGTCATATTGACTCAAATCAGGTAACTGCATCCCAAGCTCTGGTGGATCATTCTGAATTCTTTCACGGTTAGCGCGATTGAGCGTTTTACGGTAATTTGCTGGATAAGGATTTCTTAAAGTAATTTCTTAAATATTAGCACCGGTTTCACGCGCAATTTTACTTGCGAGCAACTTAGTTGAGCCAGAACGTGACCAAAAGATAATAATGCTTTTGGCATCCTTAGTTAATTTTCTAACTGGTTGATCATCACGATTAGTATCTTATCCATCGGATGGAGTGACATAACCATTCTCCCAATCATAGCCACGTCTCTCTAATTGATTTGCGCGAATATCTTCACCATTAATTTGCCCTACAACTGAACCTAAATCTGAATAAGTACGACCAAACATAATTTTCTTTCCCCTCTTGTTCTCAATTATTACTACAAGTATAAGGCGAGCAAGAGAGTGTGAAAATTACTTAATGTTGATGCTGGTATACGTTAAAAGTATAAAAAAGCTCAATCCTCATTTGAGAATTGAGCTAATTTTTATTCATCTTTCTTATTGTCGCTTGCATCCCACACCTTTTTCAAAGCGGGAACCTTACCCAAGTCAGTCATTTCATCCTTGCCAACCACGATTAAGTTGTTAGGACCTTGAGCTAATTGGTTAAAGCTGTCTAAACTCTGGTTTCTGAAGTATCCTTCGCCGGCCTTTGACAAAGCTTCTTGCATCTTTTGTACACGATAAGCATCGGCATCAGCCTGCGTCTTAACAGCTTCAGCGTTGGCCTTAGCAGTAGCAACCAAAGCATCGTTCTTAGCCTTAGTGGTCATTTCAATGGTACGAGCTTCACCTTCGGCCTTAGCAATTGCGGCAGTCTTTTCACGGTCGGCAGTAAGTTGTTTGTCCATGGCACGTTGAATTTCAGCACTTGGTAAAAGTTCATCAACGTTGACACGAACGACCTTGATACCGTAGATATCAGTCAGGTCACCAGTTGCAGTGAAAAGTTGATCGTTAATTTCCTTAGTTGAGCCAAGGGCTGCGTTCAAATCCATACGACCAATAATGTCACGCAAGTGACCACGGATTAATTGCACCATTGATTCAACTGAGTCGGTGTTGTTGTAGAAGTAACGGTATGAATCAGTGACCAAGTAGTTCAAAGTTAAACTAGTAGAAATTTCAGCGTTATCTTTGGTAATAATTGAGTACTTAGAAATTTCAAGTGGTTGAAGTGCTAATGGAACTTTGCGAATTCTTTGGAAAAGTGGCCAGACAAAGATAAATCCAGCTTTTACTGTCTTAGAATACTTACCCAAGGTTTCAACCAGACCTTCATTATTTTGTGGAACGATTCTAAAACCAAAACAAACATACATAATAACTAAAACAACAATAATGCCAATAATAATTCTTACCATCATAATTTTTACCTCAAAACTTAGTTGTCTTTCTTTTCATTCTTTTCCGCATCAAGCCTCTTGGCGACATCTCCAAGCAAATCTTCCCTTCCGGTCAATGTGTTCAGGCGCTCGTCAAGCAGTTTGGCGTATTCATATTTATTCATTTGATCCAAATTATCCCATGCATTTGGAATCTCTACTCTGAAAGGAATACCATTATGAAGAATAATCTGATCATAGAACATGTTAATTGCCGTAGCTGAATTTAACCCCAGCTTTTTCAGAATAGCTTCTGCCTTTTCCTTCTTTTCTGGATTCATTCTGACATAAAGTCCTGTTGTTTTTTCTGCCATAATTTTTACTCCTTTTTGAATTTGATACTATTATATATCGTTCGCATATAAATTGCATATATTTTTGTAAAATATTTCATTTTGAATTAATCGATCTTAATAGCTAAAAATAGGTTTGGTTTTCAGAGTATACTTATATTTATAGAAAGTGAAAATGAAGAAAACAACAATGAAAACTAACAGAAATTCAAAGATTAAGAAAAACAAGTCTAGCTTTTGGGATATTCTTCCTCAAATCAATAACAAAGAAAAAAGACAAGAAATTGAAGAGTTAGGTTATAATCCTTCCGAACAACGTGCTGTTGGTAAAGAAAGAATTACTGATAAAAAGTGCTGATAGTCTTCATAAGCAAAGACACATCAGCACTTTTTTACTTGGTTAAATTTTTATTATTCTACAAATCAGTAATATGGAAAATTTGGTTTTCCAAAGTTCTTAACTTATATTCTCCACCCTTAATGTACTTTTGGTGGTAAGCCACAGTTAAGTAAATATCATTTGCGGCATTAACATGGATACTTTCCATTTCACTGTAACGATCTGGTAAATCAATACCATCAACCATAGCTACTTGCCAGTTATCACTGTTTGTTTCACCCCATGGGAACTTAACAATCTTACGTGACCAAGTAGTTACTTCACCAGTTTCATGGTTAATCTTTGGTGACAATTGGTTAGAAATATAGATATTCTTGTCATCATCAATAGCATAGCCTTGAACTGAATCAATCATTTGTGGCATTTCTTCATCTGGAGCAACACTTGGATTATCGAAGTTGTCGATGTGGAAAGCACTCAAGCAATGTAAATCAGTGATTGGCGTGTTCTTAGTGCCATTTTCATTCAACTTTTGGTTTACTTCATTTAAGTCAAACAAACCAAAGTGACCTGAACCATCATCCCAAATTGAAGCAATCATGAAGTACTTGCCATTTGGTGAAACTGAAGCTTCTACTCTGTGCAAGTGATCATGACCATCATAAGGAACGTCGGTTACGTGATTCAAGTGTGACAAACGTGGAAGTTGTGTATTTGAAGTATATCTTTCTGGTAAAAGTCTTGGGTACTTTACTCGTGCAATTTGAGTAGTCCAGTTGCCTGAATTTGGTTTAGCACCTACGAAATATTCATCCTTGTCATTAGCTGGTACCCAGGTTTGCGTGTGGCCAAAGCCCATCATTACTAAGTGTGGATCAGTATAATCGATGTTCTTGGTTAAACCTTCATGTTTTCTATAAACCAACACATCATGTGCACTGTGAAGAAGTTGCAAGGTAAAAACATGATCACCATTTATTACACCAACTTGCGCTACAACATGGTGCATCCCATTCAAGCGATAAACCAAATGAGGTGTAATACTTTTAACCATTCTTATTTATCTTCTTTCTTTATATCTATTCATTTTCACTTATACACAAATTATATCCTACCATCAAAAAATAGATTGACTTTATGCCGATAACTTCCAATAATTAGAGTAAATTTTTCTTGGAGGGAAAATTATGAAAAGAAGAACAACACTTTTATTGTCGAGTGCAGTAACCATTGCGGCATTATTTAGCTTCAACTCAAAAGTTCAAGCTGCGGCTGATCCTACGATCAAGGCAACAAATTACAACATGATCGTGAAGTTGGACACTCGCAAGAATCAATTAACAGAAAAAGTTACCATGCACGTTGTTAATAACGGTAATGAACCTATTAAAAATTTATTGGTTAGAAATATTGCTAGCGGCGTGTTGAAATACGACCACAAGCATTTTGAGGCTACAAGAAATGCGACAACTTCAGTTAAAAGCATTTGATCAGATGGTCAAAAGCTTTCTTACACTACCGGTAAAGACAAGAGCAATTTATTTGTTAACAAAAGTCTAAATACAGGTGAATCTACTGATTTAACTGTCAACGTAGTTACCGGTGTACCTAAGAGACAAGATCGTTTTGGCTACCGAAATATCAACGGCGGTAAGGTTTATAACCTGTCATTCTGTTTCCCATACTTAAGCGATTATCGCAACGGTAAGTGGAATTATCACCCATACTACGATGCTGGTGAAAACCACAACAGTGCTGTAAGCAACTTCCACGTTAGTTTCTTTGCACCTAAGAGCTACAAGGTTGCAGCTTCTGGTCAAAATACCACTAAGAATGGTAAAACCACAATTGTTGCCAACAACATGCGTGAAGTCGGCATCACAGCTTCCAACAAATTCAAGGTTGATCACGCTTATGCAAACGGCGTAAGAATCAACGACTACTACCTTGCAAGCAAAAACAGCAAGCAATACAACAAGCTAGCTTTAATGACTGCTCAAGACAGTTTCCACATTTTTACCAAGAAGATCGGCAAATATCCTTACAAAGAAATCGATATTACTGAAGGCTTGCTTGGCAAAGATACCGGTGGGATGGAATATCCTGGCTTGATCATGATCGACGCTAGTGGCTTTTTACAAAAGAAGAACCCACTTGATAGATATAATGAATTAACTGAAGATGTTTCTCACGAAGTTGGTCACCAATGGTTCTACGGCACTGTCGGCAGCGACGAATACATGGAACCTTGGCTTGACGAAGGTCTTACCAACCTCCTTGAAAATGGCGTTTACGATTTGACCTACACTAAGAGTAAGTCCTACTGTGCTAAACTGATGCACAGCAAGTTCTACACTCGTAAGAACGTCAAGCGTGCTAACAAGATCTTAAAAGAAAATGCTAACCAATTCATTAATAAGAATCAAAAGGCCAACTACATCAACTACCCTGTTAATAACCCACCAAAAGGTGTTGATACTGAAGACATGGCTTACGAACTTGGTATGGATTTCCCTGCTGTTTTAAAAGTAGCCATGGGTGAAAATAAGTTTTTTGATGCTTTACACGATTACTACCAAACTTACTACTTGAAGCAAGCAACCACGCAAGACTTCTTGAACATTATCCGCAAGTATGATAATTCAAAGAAAGTTAACAACGTGATCAATAAATTTATTGATCCTAAGTACTTAAGTGAATAAAATCAAATAACCCCGAAAACGTTTGAGTTTCGAGGTTATTTTTATAGTCTCATAAGTGCTAAAATCAACTTAATGGATTATTACAAAGCAGACAAAATATGACTACTAAAAAATTAGCAACTATCGCAGCAGCTTTATTAATCAGTGTTGCACCAGCAGCTGCTATTATCAATCAACCTGTTCACACAGTTCAAGCAGCTACGCAATCACAAAAAGGTAAAGTTACTCTCAAGAAATCCTTTAACGGCACAGTTCAAGTCTTCAACAGCAAAGGCAATGCCACTACCACCACCCAAAAAGTCAATGGCAAGAAGATGACTGTTGCTTCAACGATTAAATCAGGCTCAAGTTTTAAATATTATGGCAAGCCTATCCTGATCCAAGGTAAAAAAGTAGATGCAAAAACTTCTAAGAACTACCACTACACTACCGCTTCTTACGTTAACATCGGTAAAAAACGCTACATCAAATCTTTGAATGTTAGCTCAATGGATGGACAAAATGTTTTAATCTTGAGTTCCAACTCTCGCATTTATGATAAAAACGGTCACCGCACTACTTTCAATGGTTTGTCACTCATCCCTAAATATATGTTACTTAAAACACCAGCTAAAAACCACGCCACAACTAAGAATGACGTATTTTACTACTTCTCAAATCTTAGCGGGTCTAAAAAGAGAAGTTTGAACACAACCACTATCAAGGGCAAGCCATTCTACGCCTTAGGTAATGGCGCTTATATCTATGCTTCAAATGTTGGCTTTGTCAACGGCAACACCCTTTACCAAGCTTCTGGTACTACTACCGCCACTATTTTAAACAAAATCCATGTTTTGAATAATAATCTTAAGTCAACCAGCAAGTTGCTCAAGATTGGTCAAAAAGTTAAGGTAGATGCCACCAAGACCACTGGTGAAGGTGATGAAGCTGGACTTTACTTCAGAATTGCTGGCACCAAAGGTAAAAACGCACAATACATTTACTGGGGCGACGATGCCGAATATGGTATGGATCAAGAAAGCACTACTGATGAATTTCAAGGTAACTTTAATTTAGATAATCACCTCGCAAATTAACACAATATGCTAAAATTAAATAAATGATATAACGTAGCGACATAGAATAGTGAGGTTTACCTCAAAGTATCTTTCTAGGTCGCTTTTTTAAATGTGGGAGAAAATTTATGGATGAATTATTTGCTAAAGCGCCGATTAAAAAGGTCTACTTTAAGCTAGCATTACCGGTCGTCTTAGGGATGATGACTACCATGATCTACAACTTGGCAGACACGATGTTTGTTGCCAAAACGGGTGATACAAATCTAGTAGCAGGAATTACGATTGGTGCTCCACTTTTTACTTTTTTAATCGCTGTTTCTGACATTTTTGGGCTCGGTGGATCTTCACTAATTTCACGGCTATTCGGTGAAAGAAATTATCAATTAAGTAAACGTGTAAGCAGTTTTTGTATGATCGGTGGATTTGTTACTGGTTTAATACTAACAGCCATTTTACTAATTTTGGAAAATCCGATTCTTCATCTTTTAGGAGCAAAAGCTGCCACCTATCAAGATGCTGCCGATTTTTATCGTGTAATGTTAGAAAATATTGGTTAAATATATCCACTTTATTTTATTTGAATACATTTTCCTATCTTATCTTCGTTTATTAATATCTGCTTTCAACCTTTTTAGCACACTCCCAAACTTTTGCTAGCTTAGAAACTATAAGGACAACTTTACAAAAGCGTCAACCGATAAACTTGGATAAGATTTATATTTCCTTTGCTAAGTAGTGCCCTAAAACTTAGGACTCCATTTAACTGGACGTAACACTACGCCCGCTATCTCGTCATTCACTTGGAAATTCGAGAATACTTTTCTAATTATTTGCAAAGCTCCGTTAATATCCGCATTGATTAAGCGGTCATCATTAGCTTTAAACAAACCACGTTTAATTCGTCTGTTAACAGGGCTTTTACCTTGTCGCTTTCTGCTTTTATTGCCGTTTTCCCAACAAGGCTGTTCATGATCTAAACTACTAGTTTGACTAGTGTAACTTTCGTTAGTTTGAATAACAGTAATTCCTGCTAAATTAGCCTTGTACTTAATCATGTCGATCATCACCTGGTGAGGAATCCCAATAAAGTTTTGATTATTTCTTTTCCCCATATTTGAACTTCTTTTCCATGATTTGTTCTTACCAATGACAATTGTGTTTGCCTCACAGTTTAACGCATAATCCACGATACGTTTAGATGCTTTGTGGGCAAATTGCCTAATTTTGTCATTGCGCCAAGCGGTAATTTTCTTCATGGCTTGGGTATCTTGATAGACAACTTTCTTACCTTGTTTGGTATTAATTATTCGTTCAAGCTGATGGTGTCTAGCTTGAAGCTGTCTTAATTCAGCACGCTTTTTATTATAATACTGGTTAACCGACTTAATTCCACGACCGTTAATGAGTAGTGGACGATTACCAGTGTTAGAAGCGCAAGCAAAAGCATTATCAATTCCAGGATCAATCCCAATATATTTACCGTTATCTGGTAAGTATTTAATTTCTTTATTGGCTTTATATGGAACAATTACTTTATAACCATTAGCGACAGGTTTAAAAGCAACGCGTCCAATTTTTTCAATATTAGGCGCAAGTTTTAGCTTTAAATCCAATTTTGGAACAATCAAATAGCCATCTTTAACTTTAGCGTTCTGATTAGTCACAAAGAAGGTATGGCGTTTGTCCCGTAAATAACGGGGCAATCTTGGTTTTCCGCTAAACTTACTAGGATTAGCTTTGTAGGCTTTCAGCGCTTTAAAGAATGCCTGCCAAACAGTTGTGACCTCTCTTAAAGTCTGTTGTGCCGATTGGACATAGCCTAAGCTATGATAAAGCATTAACTCACGCTTTTGATAACGCTCTTTAAATATTTGATCGAGTTGACTATAGCCTTTAATATATCTTTTCTTAAAGAAACCTTGTCTTAAGTCAAAAAGGGCACGGTTGTACAAATTGTGTGCTACTAAAGAATACTCATCAAGCTTCGGATTAGCTTTAATCAGATATTCACTGGCTAATTGCTCATATTGCAGATCATTTCTAGGAACTTGCTTATTCTTTTTTGCCATCTTTTTCACCGCCTTTCTGATTTAAGGTGCTTTCTATAAGCTTACGTTCCACTCGTCTATGAGAATATTCTCTCATAGAGAAGCAATGCAGTAGGCTGATAATTTCTTCAAACAGCTCTTCTTCATCAGTCTTAGGATTCAGCTCATTTGAGATAGTTTCAATCGCTGTCCCGTAGTTTTTAAACAAGTATTCAAATAGCTCAAACCCTACACGACTCAATCTATCTTGATGAGTAATGATTACTCTTTCAACTTTGCCTGCCAAAACTAAGTCTAATAATTTAAAGAACTGTTTTCGATTTTTAAAAGAGATGCCACTGGCAATATCTGAAAAGGAATTATCGACATGATAGCCTTTATTTTCAGCGAAATCACGTAATTCTTGCATTTGATTAGCTAAATCATGTTTTTGCTTATAAGTAGAAACACGACCATAGAGAATAGTCTGACGAGGAGTATGTTTATTTTTAAACAACCAAACCGAATCATCGTCAAACTCAAATTGACCTGTTGGCTTTTGAACAGCTTTAATAAAACCTTTTTCACGATAACGCTTCAAAGTTGAGCGGCTAATTTGAAGTATTTCCATTACTTGATTAGCTTTCATAGTTTCACCTCCTCGTATTATATAAATTAAATCTGTGTTGATTGTCTTTTTAGTTTGTTTATTC
>NZ_PCZD01000004.1:0-71416 GCF_002553975.1 Lactobacillus sp. UMNPBX6 | reverse complement strand
TCTAATCTATCAAGCAGCTTGATTAAAAGTGTTCAATTTATTATTGCAATTTACGTTTTTATTATTTTTCAAAGCATTAAGATAAATCATGTTTATAAGTGCTAATAAGATTACAGCTATCCATATTGTTTTTAAAACCAAAAACTTTTGAAGAATTGCTGAAACAATTGCACCAACTCCAAATGAAATTACTAATAACATATAATTTACTGCAGCTGTATGTTGGCTTTTATCTTCACCAAAGAAAAATGCGCTCCAAGCAACAACTGATTTCTTTAGATTTCCAGTTGTAAATGCATTATTATATCCCATTCCTTCAATTTTGCTGAATGATGCATTTTGAATGGCTAGTCCAAACGCAATTGCCGGCACAATATAATAATTAGGAACACTACGCGGCAAAAAACCAACAATTAAGCAAATAGCCAAAATTGGAAACAAACAAAATACTCTCCAATAATATCCTTTAACGTACTTATGGAAAAGACCTACTACGAGCAATCCTAAAGAAAAAGCGATAAATGTACTTGAACGGTTAATCATGCCAGCTATATTATGGTCAGCTAAAGCTGAACTGAAGAAAATAATGTTTCCAGTTTGTCCAGCAGATAATGTATGTCCCCTTTGAATATATGTATAGGCATCCACAAATCCTCCACAAAAAGTAAGAGCGCATGCTAATTGTCTAGATTCTGCAGGACGCTCATATTTATTAAAAATCTCTTTTAAATTCATTTCTTCATTAATTCCCCTCTTAATTTATAATCAGTTTACATTATAAACTTTATATAGAACAAAAATATAATTTCTTAAGATTATCTTTCAAATTACTTAATTTTATAGGGTTTTTGAGTTAGAATTACCTAAGTGGAATCACGGGATAAGAGACTGTAAAATAGTTTATTCATTTTATCCTGAAACTTTTATAGTCTATAACTATAAAGGTATAAGTAACTTGAAAGGATCGAATGCTTTGTGAATATTAATTTAGGAGAAGAAATTTCTCGTAGAAGACGTGAACAAAAACTTACACAGGAGGACTTAGCTGAACTTAGCGATCTTTCAGTTAATTTTATTTCACGCTTAGAAAGAACTAAAGATCAAAACATTAGTATTCAGAAGCTTGATTCAATAGCTCGGGCTTTGAACACTAGTACACCAGATATTATTAATAATGCTTATTCTGCTAAAAATATTAAGCTAGAAAATCATGTTAACAATACGCCAATTTTCATTCAAAAAGTTACTAATGAGTTAAGAAAATTACCAGACGATCAAGCTGAACGAGTATGTAAGTCACTCATCGTACTTTTAAAAGAAATGAATTAAAAAGAAGTTGCGAGCGCAACTTCTTTTTTTAGTCTTAAATTTCTATATTATTTATAACTACATCTTCTAGAGGCTTATCCATTTTATTTTTCTTTACCTTGGCAATTTCATCGACTACATCCATGCCATCAATTACTTGACCAAAAACAGTATGACGACCATCTAACCATGGGGTTCCTCCTTGCTTATAAGCATGAATAATTTCTTTAGGATAACCAGCTGGCTCCATTTGCTTGATGTAACGCTTAGGCATGTTCTTATTCTGGACGATAAAGAATTGACTGCCATTGGTATTAGGACCTGAATTTGCCATTGATAATGCACCACGAAGATTGAATAAATCACGTGAGAATTCATCTTCAAAAGGATGGCCCCAAATACTAGTGCCTCCAGTACCATTTCCTTCAGGGTCACCACCTTGAATCATGAAATCACTAATTACACGATGAAAAATAGTACCATCGTAGTATCCCTTTTTTGCCAATCGAACAAAATTTTCAACGGTCATTGGAGCTTGTTTTGGGAATAATTGAATCTTAATATCACCGTGATTAGTCTTAATAGTAGCACGAGGACCTGTAATATTTTCTAAATCTAGTTGTGGGTATGACATATATTATTATCTCCTTTAAATTTAAGATAAAAAAATGACTAGGGATATGTTCCCTAGTCATTTTTAGTAGAACCTAAAAATTAGCCTTCAAAAGCTTCTGTTAATGGTGGAACTACTTGTTTCTTACGTGATACAACACCAGGCAACTTAACTTCTGAATCATTAAGCTTCTTATCAAAAGCTTTTTCAAACAATTCTTTAGTTTCATTAGAACCAACTACTAAAGCTTCAGAATCTGAATCAAGAATGTTAGTGATTAAAAGCATAAACATGTCATAACCATTATCATTTGATGCTGATTCCATAGCCTTTAAAAAGGCATCCTTACGTTCCAAAGCTTCAGGTAGGTCAACTACATTGATTTGTGCTACACGTACGTTGTGGCCGTTTAAAGCAAAGCTCTTAGCATCTAAATCAATTAATTCTTCCTCTGATTTATTACTAATGTTAGTACCTGCTTTAAGCATTGCTAAACCATATTCTTTGTAGTCAACGTTGGCAATTTTTGCTAATGCTTCAACAGCCTTTTTATCATCATCAGTAGTAGTTGGTGATTTAAGAAGTAAAGTATCTGAAATAATAGCTGAAAGCATTAATCCAGCAAGTTTTTCAGGAATTTCAATACCATTTTCGTTAAACATCTTCCAAACGATGGTTGAAGTACAACCCATTGGTTCAGCACGATAGTATAAAGGATCTGCAGTATTGAAGTTCATAATTCTGTGGTGATCAACAACATGAGTAACCTTAACTTTATCGATATCTGAGACACTTTGTTGAGGTTCATTGTGGTCAACTAACATTACAGCCTTAACTTCTGGAGCAGCTTCTTTGATAACACGAGGAGCTTCAAAACCAAACTTCTTAAGGGCATATGCAGTTTCATCATTAGGCTCACCCAAAGCTACAGCTTCAGTGTTATAGCCTAATTTATTTTGTAAGTATGAAAATGCAATGGCAGTACCAATAGCATCAGTATCTGGATTTTGGTGTCCGAAAACAAATTCTTTTTCCATTGAATAAATTGCCTCTTTTTCTAACTTTTTATTTGATCTACTAATAGTTTACTAAAATTCTGATGCTTGTCCAAGAACTTTTCTCATTCTTTTAAGAGATTTTGCATTCTAGGTATTTCAAGCTTGCCTTTACGATAAACGTAGGAAATATGAAATCCATGATCTTCCTTCAAATAAATTGGAGTCAAATTGGTTGAGTCAATTTCATCACGATGGGCGTCATAATAGGATTGAGTAATAAAGGTATCGTAATCTGAATTCTCAGCCATTTTGATTAATTCTTTTGTAGATCCAATTTTAATAGGAATAATCGGCTTATTCTTTTTACCGAAGTATTCATGCATTAAAGGTGTCAAATAGAAATTGTCAGGATATGCGACCCATTTTCTATTTATAAAGCGTGAAACTGGACAAGTTTCTTCAGCTTCAACAGTTGTTTTATGAGTTAAAACTACTAATCGATCATCATAGAAGTGTTCGTAATTATACTGGTGACGTAAATTAGTATCTTCCTTCTTCGTATTGTCAGGTAAATACATAATCGCCATATCAACTTGGTTGGTATCCAACCTACGCCATAGCTCTTTACGATCAAAATAATTGATAGTAAAGGTTACATCAGGATATTTCTTATTAAATTCACCTAAGAATTTATGGAAAAGATCTGATTGAAGTGAATCCAAGATCCCTACAGAGATATGACCTTTATCTGCTTGAGTATATTCTTGAATATCACTTACAACTCCATTGATAGTATTAAGCAATTCAACTGCAGCAGTTTCCATTTCTTTCCCTGCTTCGGTTAAATATAACTTCTTACCCATTTGACCAAATAAGGGCGCACCAATAGCATGCTCAAGCTTTTTAACTTGTTGAGTTAATGCTGGTTGGGTAATTCCCAAAATTTGAGCTGCTTGGGTGTAGTTCATTGTATCAATTAGTTGTAAAAAATAACGTAATAATTTAGCCGACAATATTGTATCAGTTTTAGGCATAACAATTATCTTCTTTCTCGAAATTTTATTTTATGATAAGTCATGTCCCATAACATAATTTATTATCTATCCAAAAAGAAATAGTGTCAAAACAAATGTCTCAGCACTATTTTCTTTTTATAAAATGTTATTAAATAATAAGCATGATATTAATTCTGACTACTAATTGGACGACCTAATTCAATATCTGTTGGTGTACCATCTACCGTTGTATCGATAACAAATGAACCGTTTGAATAACGATCACCTAATGGATATTCATTAGTCTTAATTTCAATGTGACGGTCACTAGAGGTAGTAACATGTAGGATATGATCTTGAGCGTAAGGCATTAAAGCTACAATTCTATGTGGTTTAGTCTTTAGTTCGCGTAAAACTAATACCCCACGTTTGGCACGAGATACCTTATTAACTAAAGAAAGCTTAAATTGCTTAAATGCACCCCGTTGAGTAATTAAACCAACATGCATTAAATCGAGATACTGACTGTCAACTAAAACATAGCCGACTATATAATCGTCATCTTTAAGGTTAGCTGACTTAACCCCTACCGCTTTAGAACCTGACGTTGGAATTTCACTGATGTCATATCTAATTGCATATGCTCGATGAGTAAATAATGTAATTTCCTTTTTATCATTAGGATTAATTAGATCTACCCCAATCAATAAGCTATCTTTATTCTTTAATTTGATAGCTGTCATAGCACGTGATTTATAAGTTCTAGTTGGTTGCAAGTTAGTCAATCCAAGTTGTTTGATATAACCATCATTGGTAGCTAGAACAAAGTTTTTAGTTACGTTTAAATTATCGAATACAAAGACACGAATAATTTGTTCATCACTGTCTAATCCAATTTCTTGAGAAAGGTGTTGCCCAGTTTCTTTCCATTTAGTTTCTACTAACTCATGAACTGGTCGGTAGATAACATTACCATGATTAGTAAATAGATAAAGATTAGATAAAGTGGATAACGTATTTTCATAAATTACTTTATCTCCATCTGGTAAGCCATTATCGGCATCATCAGTAGATTGGTATGATCTAAGTGAAGAACGCTTTAAGTAACCATCACGACTGATTAATACACGTACTTGTTCATCAGCAACTAATGCTTTTTCATCAATTTTAACTTTAGCACTTTCTTCAGAAATCTCAGTACGACGAGGACTAGCAAATTCCTTTTTTACAGCTGATAGTTCTTTAATAATTTCTTTTTCTAAGGTCTTTCGGTCTGACAAAAGTTTACGGTATTTTTCTGCAAGTTTATTGAGCTTAGTTTGTTCGGCAATCAATGCATTAACATCAGTATTAGTTAATCTATAAAGTTGTAAAGAAACAATTGCCTCGGCTTGATTGTCAGTAAATTTATATTTGGCAACCAAGTTCTTTTTAGCGTCAGCCTTGTTTTTTGAAGCACGGATGGTCTTAATAACTTGATCAAGAATATCCATCGCATGAATCAAACCTTGAATGATTTCTAGACGTGCTTCAGCTTTATTTAAATCAAATTTGGTTCGCTTAGTTACAACGTCTTCTTCGTGTTCTAAGTAGGATGATAAGATACGCTTTAAGCCTACTTGAACAGGAGTCATATGATCAATTGCAACCATATTGAAGTTATAAGAAACCTGTAAATCAGTATTCTTAAATAAATAGTTTAAAATGTTTTGAGCATCTGCATCTTTTTTTAGTTCGATAACGATAGACAGACCATGACGGTCAGTTTCATCACGTACTTCAGCAATACCATCAATTTCTTTATTTAATCGAATCTCGTCAATCTTTTTGACTAAAAGAGCCTTGTTAACATCAAATGGAATTTCTGTTGCTACAATTTCTTGACGGTGTCCACGAATTTCTTGAATACTGGTTTTAGCTCTAACTTGAATACGACCTCTACCAGTTTTATATGCTTCCTTGATGCCTTTAGTTCCCATAACAATAGCACCAGTAGGAAAATCGGGGCCTTTCACAAAATTCATTAGATCTTCTAATGAAGCATCAGGATGTTTTAGCAAATAAATAGTAGCATCAATTACTTCACCAAGGTTATGTGGAGGAATCTCAGTAGCATACCCCGCAGAAATACCCGTTGACCCATTGACTAATAAATTAGGAAAACGGGCTGGCAAAACAGTTGGCTCATATTCAGTATCGTCGAAATTAAGAACCATTTTAACTGTTTGCTTATCAATATCTTGCAAAAGCATGTTTGATATTTTGTTTAAGCGAGATTCAGTATAACGCATAGCCGCAGGACCATCACCGTCCATTGACCCGTTATTTCCATGCATTTCTACTAATGGTTCACGCATCTTCCAATCTTGGGATAAGTGAACTAAAGCACCGTAGATAGAACTGTCACCATGTGGGTGAAAATTACCCATAATGTTACCAACAGCCTTTGCGGCCTTTTTAAATGGCTTATCATAGGTATTTCCATCTTGATACATTGCATAAAGAATGCGTCGCTGAACAGGCTTTAATCCATCACGAATGTCAGGTAAAGCCCGTTCTTGAATAATATATTTGGAATATCGCCCAAAACGCTCGCCCATAACTTGTTCAAGCGGCATTTCACGAATTCGTTCTTTTGTGGTCATTAATTAAAAACCTTCTTTAATCATCTTCTGATTCTAAGATTGAGCTATCTTCGCCCATTCTAAATTTAACGTTTTCTTCAATCCATTTTCTTCTAGCAGCGACTTTATCACCCATTAAGGTAGTTACTCGTCGTTCAGCAAGAGCAGCATCATCAATTTTTACTCGAATTAGCATTCTGGATTCAGGATTCATGGTTGTTTGCCAAAGTTGTTCAGCATTCATTTCACCCAATCCTTTGAAACGCTGTAATGAATAGCCACGTTTCATAGTCTTTTCATCTTCAGCAAGCTCTTCATCTGTCCAGGCATACTGAATTTCTGCTTTCTTGCCACGTCCCTTTTGTAAACGATAAAGAGGTGGAAGAGCAATATATACCTTTCCCTTTTCAATCATTGGACGCATATAGCGGTAGAAAAAGGTTAAAAGCAAAATCTGAATATGAGCACCGTCGTCATCGGCGTCAGTCATGATAATAACTTTGTCATAATTTGAATCATCAACATCAAATTCAGCACCTACACCTGCACCAATGGTATAAATCATAGTGTTGATTTCTTCGTTTTTAAAGATATCTTGTAATTTAGCTTTTTGAGTATTTAAAACTTTACCACGTAAAGGCAAAATTGCTTGGAAGCGTCTGTCACGGCCTTGTTTTGCTGAACCACCGGCAGAGTCACCTTCGACTAAGAATAATTCATTCTTTTTAGGATTACGTGATTGAGCAGGGGTAAGCTTACCAGAAAGAACTTCTTTTTTGCGTCTTTTCTTGCCGTTTCTGCTTTCGTCTCTAGCCTTTTTAGCAGCTTCACGTGCATCCCTAGCTCGTTGTGCCTTCTTCACCAATTCTTGAGCTAATTCACCATTTTCCATCAAATAGTAAGACATCTTTTCGTAGACGAGTGAATCAACTGCTGAACGTGCTTGTGGGGTACCTAATTTACCTTTAGTTTGACCTTCAAATTCAAGTAATTCTTCTGGAATTTTCACTGATAAAACAGCGCTTAAACCTTCTCGATAATCTGACCCATCGATATTTTTATCTTTTTTACCAAGTAGTCCCTGCTTTTTAGCATAATCGTTGAAAGCACGTGTAAATCCGCTGCGAGCACCAGATTCATGAGTACCACCATCACCAGTACGAACATTATTAACAAAAGATACTAAATTTTCTGAATATCCATCACTATATTGACCGGAAAATTCAATTTCCATGCCATCTTGTTTTCCTTCAAAATAGAAAACATCACTAATAGTTCCCTTACCTTCATTTAGATAAGAAACAAAAGATTTAATTCCATCATCATATTGAAATACATCATGATGTTCAGGTTCTCGCTCATCAGTTAAAACAAACTTAACACCTTTAAGCAAAAAGGCAGACTCACGAATACGTTCCTGAATAGTCTCATACTTATACTTAGTTGTTGAAAAGATCATAGCATCTGGTTTAAAAGTAATTGTAGTACCAGTAGGATCTTTAGTTTTGCCTAAACACTTAAGAGTTCCAATAGGATGTCCACCCTTTTCAAACTCTTCTTCGTATGCCTTTCCATCTCGAACAACACGTACTTTCATATAACTTGAAAGTGCATTTACTACGGATGAACCTACACCATGAAGTCCACCTGATGTTTTATAGTTTTGTTCAGTAAATTTACCACCTGCATGGAGTACAGTCAGAATAACTTCAATAGTTGGCTTTCCTGACTTATGCATTCCTGTAGGCATCCCACGTCCAAAGTCTCTTACAGTTACACTATTATCTTTATGGATAGTTACATCAATTTCTTTACCAAAGCCGGCCATGGCTTCGTCAACAGAGTTATCGACTATTTCGTAAACTAGTTGATTAAGACCATGTATATCTGTTGAACCAATATACATACCTGGTCGTTTACGAACAGCTTCTAGTCCATGTAATATTTGAATTGAAGAATCATCATAAGTATTAGCTTTTGCCACTAAAAAATCCCCCATTTACTCAATAATTCACCAACACCGTATATTTAAGGAATAATCTTTGCTAAAATAGCGATAGATTAATAGGAGTTGTTGAATATGTTTGCATTAAAATTTGCATCGTTGTTTATTTTAGCATACTTGATCGGATCTTTTCCGACGGGTGTATTAGTGGGAAAAATCTTCTTTCACAAAGATATAAGAAAATATGGCTCTGGTAATATAGGTACTACTAATACTTTTAGAGTATTAGGTCCATTAGCTGGAATTATTGTTTTCTTGGTAGATTTTTTCAAGGGAACCATAGCTACATTATTACCAGTTCTATTTCATCTAGGACCTCATTATCTTAGCCTGATTTTTGGCCTAGCTGCAATTTTAGGGCATGCCTTCCCAATCTTTTTAAAATTCAAAGGTGGGAAAGCCGTTGCTACATCAGCCGGTTTCTTATTAGGCTATAATGTCCACTTCTTTTTAATTTGTGCAGTCATCTTTTTCCCAATCTTGTTTATTACAAGTATGGTTTCATTAACTAGCCTAATTTCAATAGTTTTGATTTTTATAGCTTCATTGTTCTTCCACGATCTTGCCTTAAGCATTATCAGTGGACTGCTCGTAGTCTTAATCTACTGGAGCCATCGAAGCAATATAATTCGTCTAAAGCATCACCAAGAAAATATGGTGCCATTCGGATTATATTATTGGTATTATAAAAAACATCACTAAATTAAACTAAATATAAAACCAGCAAGTATATAACTTGTTGGTTTTATATTTAGTTTTTTATTATACCTATGCAAACAATAGTTCGCAAGTGCAAAATCATTTTAGAATCTTTAATAAATTTTCTTTACTCATTGTAGCTTGTGCGACATCATGATTATCTAAAATTATCTTGGCTAAGTCTGCTTTTTTATGTTGTAACAAAATAATTTTTTCTTCAATACTGTCACGAGTAACCATTTTATAAATTTTAACTGTGTGTTTTTGTCCCATACGGTGAGCACGATCACTTGCCTGATTTTCCGCAGCTAAATTCCACCACGGATCATAGTGAATAACTACATCAGCACTAGTTAAATTAATGCCAGTTCCCCCTGCTTTAAGAGAGATTAAAAAGATGCCAGGTTTATCTAATGTGTTAAACTGACGAATTTTTTCCTGACGTTCTTTCTTAGCAGTTACTCCTGTAATTACAAAAATAGGAATCTTTAGTTTAGCTAACTTGTTTTGAATTATCTCTAGCATTGAAGTGAACTGTGAAAATAAGAGAATTTTATGTCCATTTTCTATATTTGCTTTGATTAGCTTAATAGTCATAATCAATTTGCCAGAGTTACCATGATAATTCTCATACAATAAATGCGGATCACAACAAATTTCACGTAATTTAGTAATTTGCGCAAAGATTTGAAAATGAGCACGCTTGAATTCTGCATCCCCCTGACGAGCTAATTCGGCTATTAACTTTTGCGTTTGTAGTTTATAAAGTTCAGCTTGCTTAGTACCCATAGTAACGTAAACGATCTCTTCGTCTTTTGCAGGTAAATCGTTTAAAACATCCTTTTTTAGCCTGCGCAGAATAAATGGCTTTACCATTTCAACTAATTGATTTTCGGCATTTTCGTCTTCTTCTTTAATTATTGGTATCTCAAACTTCTTCTTAAAGTTTAGATATGATCCTAAAAAATTAGGCATTAAATAATCAAAGATGCTCCATAATTCACTTAATTTGTTTTCGATTGGTGTACCTGTTAAGGCAAGCTTATGATGAGCCTTAATAACTTTAGCTGATTGAGCTGTAATTGATTGGTGGTTTTTGATATTTTGTGCTTCGTCAAGAATTTGGATATCGAAAGCAAGTCCCTGATAAGATTCCAAGTCACGATTTAAAGATTGATATGAGGTAATCAATAAATCGTAATTATTAGCGTTAGAGAGAATTAATGCTCGCTCTTTTTTAGTTCCGCCTAGTACAGCAGTTTTTAATTCAGGCGCAAATTTTTGTGCTTCATTCTGCCAGTTATAGATAACCGATGCTGGTGCTACTACTAAACTAGTGCTATTTTTCTTTTTCCTAGCTAATAATAAAGCAATTACCTGTAGAGTTTTACCTAAGCCCATTTCATCGGCTAGAATTCCGCCAAAATTATAATTAACTAATGTACTAAGCCAATTAAATCCTTCTTTTTGATAAGGACGTAAGACACTTTTTAGCTTAGTAGGCAGCTTACTTGGTTTTAATTGGTTTTTGCTTAAATCATTAATTAATTGATTAAAAGCTTCATTACTGGAGAAATGTAAAGAATTAGCTTTTTGCATTTCTTTGGCAAAGTAAAAGGCACGATAAGCAGGTAATTGTAATTTTCCATGGATAAAATCTGTAAAGCTGATATCTAAATCATGCAGTGTTTGAGCTAATTGCTCAATAGTTGGTTGCTGGGTATGCTGAAGTAGACCATTAGATAAAACAAAATAGCGCCGCTTTTCTTGATATGCTTTAAGTGCAGCTTGAATATCTTCCCAACTCATTTTTTGACTGGAGATATCTACATCAATTAGTTCATTGGTTAAGTTAACGCTCACACCTAATTCCATCTTGATATTGGTACTTTTTAGGAGAGATCTAAACGTTGGCGTAATTTGCACCTCGCCAATTTCTTTAAATTTGGCAATTCCATGATCAAGAAATTCGCCTAAGCGATCTAAATCATCATTAGACAACAGATATTCATTATTCTTGAAATCAGAAAAATATTGTTTAACTAGTTGTTCAATTTCATTTTCTCTTTTAGCTTCACGGCGCTCAGTTTGAGAAAAATTGCGATTTAGTAAGTATGTATTTTTGCCATATTGAACAAGGGCTTGGCACAGGGCATTATTATCTTGATAGTCGAATTTAAATGTAAAATTTGCTTCAGGTGGCAAAATAGCTCGTAATTTATTAGCGCCAGATATCTCTAGATAATCAGATTGCTCTAATTTAGGCAAAACTTTTCGTGTAAATTCAGTAACGTTTTTCTTGCTAAAACGTAATTCTTCACCGGGATGCAAACCTAACTGAGCTAAATACTTAGGAGTGAGGCCCTCATATTTAATCCATACGCCTTTGTAATAACCATAAAAATTGTCATTTCCCGTTATTAGTGTTGAGGTCGGAAAATCTTCTACTAGAATATGAGCACTGCCATTTTCTTCTTCAATTTGGATATTAGCTGTCAGTTTATCGGTAGTATAACCTACAAGACGAATCCCAGAATATAGCTTTGATCCTTGGTACAATAAATCATTTACTTCATCAGCAATTGAATCGCTGACATCGATGCGATCAAGAGTCTCAGTAGAATATCCCCATTTATTTAAGTTGCGAGCATCGACAATCTTCTTAATAAAATCTAGCCACCGCTTGCTACTAGTATCCATTTTTTCGGAATCAATTACTTCGTTGAAAAATTTGCCCAATTTTATCGGTTGTTGATCATGAACCATATCGATTAAATGATTCAGATCCTTAAGCTGATAAAGATGATTTCCTTTACCCAATTTAAATTGAATACTAAGCATAGAGCCATAATTGTTGGTTTGAGCCCTTAAAACTATTGGATCATTATCTTCCTTAGGCTTAGTGGAATATAGTGAAAGAAGCTGTAATGCAGCATCATTAGTTATATCAAAAGGATCATCTTTAAGGTATTCAGGAATAAATTTAAGCCAAGTCAAAGCATTGATTACCTCTTGATTTACAGAAAGCTTATGAAAAGCATTAAAATCAATTGCAATGATTTGCCAACGTGTAAATTGGACATCCAATGTTACCCAGCTGCCATCGTACTGCTCTAAATGCCAAATATATTCATAAGAACGCATTTTATTATCTAAATGATCACAACTAATTTCTGTTAAATTCAGCTTTAGTTGCATAGCAGTTTGATAGTCTTGCTTATTACAGAGTTTATCTCCAATAATGTCTAGTGGATTAACTGCGGGCTGGGCTTTAATAATACTTTCTTTTATGTCTTCAGAAAGTAAATCACTAAAATGAGTCCCTTGAGTTGTAGAATATTTTTTATTTGTTTTTTGTTCATTTTCTGTTGCTAGAAGTGCCGCTACTTCATGTTTACAACGATGGCCCTTCTTAGCCCATGGACAATTGCACTTTAATTCAGAAGCACGACCGTCTAAACGAAGTCGACCTGAAACGTTATATACTGGCCTACTCCACCTTGAATCGTTGCAGCAAAATGTTCGTTATCTTGTGCAAGATCAAAAGACTTGATCATTAGATTGTCATAGTATATTTCGCCGCGACTTAAAATTCGAGCTGGAAATAGTGTACGCCAATTAGCCATTAAATCATTCCTTTTTGTAATAATTAGTTTAATGATTGGTAATAATTATAGTTTAAAGTAATATTTTAGGTATAAGCAAATATAATGTAATTACTAGTGTTTTATAAAGTAAAGAGAATAAATATGATGTTAGTAAAAAAGATTATTAAATCTACTGTATTCTGTGGCATAGGTATATTGGTAGGTTAAAACCGTTAGTGAACAAAAGCATAAAAATACCGTTAAAAAGATATTGAGTGCTGATTATATGGATGACCATACTAAGATAAAATTGTTGCAAGATCTAAATGACATTAAAGTTAATAAAAGATTACCATCAACACAGATCGCTACAGACAAACTAAAGAAAAACATAAAAATGATTACAACACAATCAGCATCCCTAGTTAAAAAACTTAATAAAAATAGTCATTGAAAGCTTTAACTAAGCAGTTTGGTTATAATTATCTGTATATCTTTAATGTGCAAAAAGTAATTCGAATTTTAACGATTTATCGTGAGTGGTTATTATCGCAATCAAGTTTAGATTTTGATGAATTGTATCATTATAGTCAAGAAAGAGAAAATATAGAATATTGTAACAATATAAAAGAATATTTAAATCTGCATCCCGAACTGTATCCTGATGCGGATGTCTTAGTCGAATTTTTTGGTGATGATTCAAATGAACAAAATATAAATTTAGATAATTAAAAAATAGTATCAACTTTTTGTTTAATTTGGTACAATTCTTGTTAGAGAGTGAATCACCCTTTTTCTGGACTTTTATATTGTGGGGAGAATGCTAATAGATAGTATTAGTTAAAAAGTTGAGTGAGATATTTGAAAAAGAGCAAGTAGATATTAGATGACAAAAAGACAGTAAGCATGTTTCTAGCTTACTGTCTTTTTTTGTTTTGAATTTATTTTAAATTATTCGTCAATTCCAGGAGCTTGATTAATCTCAGCTGTCATCATCCAAATTCTCTTTTCGAGGTCATTGTGGCAAGTAGTTAAGATATCACTTGAACTGTAGTCTCCTTCTTCATCTGCGGCTTTAATTCCCTTTTCGTAAAGGTGTTCCAAGTGATGATAGCCATCAACAATAGTCGCAAAACGTTCTGTAGTAGGTGTGCCCCATTTGCCAGGGTGAGCTTCAATTGTAGAATGATCTACCATTTCTGCCAAGCTTGAGTATGGAGAACCATCAATGGTGATTAATCTTTCAGCGATTAAGTCACGTTGGTCGTCTAATTCTTCCATTACTTCATCTAAGTATGGGTGTAAGTTCAAAAATTCTGGTCCACGCATGTACCAGTGTTGTTGACGTACTACCATTTGTAATTGACTAAGGTCAGCAATTGCTTGATTTAAAATTTCTTTAGTCTTTTGATATTTCATAAAAATCCTCCTTAGGATTTAAAACATACAACGTTGCTTATATTCCTATGATAGCGGATACATATAAATTAGTAAACTGATATGTTTTATAAATTTAATTCAAAAGCAATTCTTTCGGGATCGATCGGATCATCTACTTTTATCGTTCCTCTGATAGTAAAGCCGTTACTTTTAGCTAAATGCTGCATAACTGCATTTTTCTTAAAAGTATCAATCCTAAAGTTAGATATATTGTTTGTCACTTGTAATGAAATTAAATTAGAGAAAAAGTAATTTGCTAGATGCATCCCGCGATATTTGCTGCTAATAGCCATTCGGTGGATGGTTGCGTATTCATCTTGATCATTATGCCATTGACCATCTATTACTTGATAAGTGGGTTCAATTCCAGCAATCACAGCTGCATAACCTGCTATCTGGTGATCAACAACTAAAACCCACCCAACATTATTTTCTATGTCTTGAGTGATAGTTTGCTTATTAGGATATCCGCTTTGCCACTGCGTGCTACCAGCTTTCTTTAAAAATGCCTTAGCGTCATCGATGATTGGCATAATACTATCAATATCATTTATATTAGCTTTTCTGGAGTAAATAAGTGTCATATCTTTTCTTCCCCCTTTTTGCATATATTTTTAACAAACTATACAAAAATAAAATATGAAAGGCAAATTCACTACATAATCTCAAATCTGTCCATTATCTGAATCTGACATTTTGCCGTGAATGTGCTTAACTGCCTAACCCCTTTACCATATGATGTTTACATCAAGTTCTATACAGCATGTATAAGAGTAAACAATCTAATAAAAAATGAGGTAAACATTATATGAATAAAATTGATGAATTAGTAAACCATGTGAAAAAGGCAGATGCCATTATTGTTGGAGCCGGAAGTGGAATGTCTAATGCGGCAGGAATGGATTTTTGGTATTCTGCTAGTCCTCTATTCATAAAGCGTATGAAATACTTTTATGATAAATATCATTTTGAAGGTATCTTCAATGGCTTTTATACTCAATTTAATTCCAAAGAAGAGCATCGGGCTTTTATGCTTGAATCTTTAAAAATGATTCTCAAAATTCCGCCGCAGAAACTAACTTATGAATATCTCAAACAATTAATTGGCGATAAACCAGTGCATTTTGTGACTACTAATCAAGATACGCTTTTTAAAAAGTTCTTTCCGAGGGTGAATTGTTGATACCTAGTAAAATTGCTGAAAAATCAATTGGATATTCCTCTTCGATTAGTGTAGTTTTAGGAATTATCAACTGGCAAAAGTTAGGGCGCCAAAACACAAGGCCCTACTACTCCTAAAGCTGAACCTCAATTAACGCTTGAGCAAAAAGCAAAGCAGGATGAAGTTATGCAGCTGTTTTATCCTAATTACATGGTAGATAATGGCATTAGACCAGGTAGTCAAATTGATAAAGACCATCCTTCCCTTTTGCATACAGTTCAATATGGTCAATCCTGGATGTATTCTATTGGGGATGCTGCAGTAATTCATTGCTTTACTCAAAATGGACAATATTATAAAGTTAGATTAGGACCTGATAAAAGCAAAAATGAAATTCGTGGTTTTTATGCTGATCCAGGAACTTTTATTGCAATTGAAACTGCTGAAAATAATGGTGTAGGATTTTCATAAATATCTACCGAACTACCAGATGGTAGTGATGGCGCAATATATGTGCCAAGAAAAGATAAATTGCTGCAGCTATTCCCTGATCAAGGTGATATTATTGAACGATTTAGTATTAAAGAATAAGATTGTGAGTTAATAAGCTATGGTAGAAATCAAAAGAAGAAAAACAGATCGTAGAACACTTTATACAATTAGAGTAATTAAAGATACTTTTATTAAATTAGTTAAAGAAAAATCATATTCTAAAGTTACTATTACTCAAATTTGTCGTGAAGCTGATATTACTCGTTCTACTTTCTATTTACATTTCACATCAATAACTGTGTGTTAAATGCCGTTCTCAATGATGTCCTATTTTTAGTTCAGGAATCAGCTACAGGATTAGATACAGAGGACCACTATTCTTTTGATTATCTTAATAAAAATGAATCCTTAGTACCTGCTTGTCAACGGATCGGAGATTCAGATAAATATCAAAGTCTATTAATGGATCCTGATTTAAGTGAATACATTCTTGGTCGGATAGTTGCTCATGAGCGAGGTAAAGTCTTGCCTTTAATTATTAAGAAAACCGGGTTAAGTAAAGAAGATGCCGAAACATTATTTACGTATATTATTCATGGCTCTTTCGCTGTTAATCGTGCCAATCATTTCCAAAAGAATGAAAAATGGGCCCATGGTGTGCAAATGTTAAATCGTTTTACTAAAGCTGGATATGAGAAATTAGCTAAGAATGATTAAGTCAAATATATTTATTAAGACTTAAATAAAATAGACCAGTATCCTAATGTTAAGCAAAAAAAGAGACCGTAAAATAGTTTGTGTAAGGATGAATGATTCTTTAAATTAATTTCTTAAACTATTAGAAAAAGGAGTTCCTTTCTCGTATGATTGGTTTGAACAAAAAAACATACAGAAAGAAGAACTCCTTCATGAATGATTTTACCAAAAATATGGCACAAGCTCTATTCAATCAAGACATAATTCTTGTTGATGTAATTCTTTTACTAATTGATCACGATCAGTTTCATGATTATTGAGCTTAGCGCCCGTAATTTGCTTAGTAAATGAATCAATCCGGCGATTACTATCACGTAAATCATAGTAAGTAGTCACGACTTGATCGTAGTCCTTTAAATCTTTAACATCAAAATCTTTTGGATATGAATCTTCAAAACATATGAATTTAAGTGGCAAACGTAGCTTTAATTGTGGCTCTTGATCGGGCACGCCAACTTGCATCCCTAAAACAGGAAAAGTTAACTTAGGTAGATCAAGAGTTTTTAGCATTTGCAAAGGATGATCATTGATTGTACCAAGAGGCACATAACCTAAATCCATGCTTTCAACGGCATTAGCCACATTTTGAAAAGCAAGCAATGTATCTTCCATTGCTTGGAAGAAAATATCGGTTGTATGTACTCTACCGTCATCTTTGTTTAGTTGCTTTCTAATTTGCTGATTGCGGTAAAGATCGACAATAAAAATAAATAGGTCTCCTTCAGCACCAACATATTTTTGACCGCAAAGTTCCTGGATCTTTTGTTTTTTGGCTTCATCGGTGATGTGCAGTAGGGATGCGTTTTGCATGAACATGCTAGTAGCTGTGCGGCTGAAGACGGTGTATAAAGTTTCTAGTTGTTCATGATTTAAGGTGATATCCTTAAATTTTCGAATAGACTTGTGATTGAGTTGAGTATCAATGGTGGAGTTATGAATCATAATTAAGCTTCTTTATAACTAATTGTAAGTCTACTATATTGTAACAGAAGACAAAGAAAAACGAGCAACGACTTTCATTATTATTAATGATTATCGTTACTCGTTTTTTCGCAGTTATGGAATTATATAATATGTTGGTTAATTAAAGATTTTCTTTAAAGAATTCATCAAATTTATCAAATGGGATTTTATCCATTTGGTCATATAAGTCAACGTGAGTTGCATTAGGCACAATGACCAGTTCTTTTGGATCCTTTAATCGGTTATAAGCTTCTTCAGCCATGTAACGTGAGTGGGCTTTTTCACCAGTTACGATTAACTTAGGTTACTTGATAGTTTCAATTCTTTGCTGTAGTGGGAAGTTGTAGTAGCCCCATGGAGTAAGAGCATCCCAAGCACCATTTGAGTTAACTGAACGTGGGTGAAATGCACGGCCAACATAGTAGTCAAAGAATCGCAATTGCTAGAGCATTTTTATGCAATCCTAAGATTTTAATGTTAGACGAAGCTACAGCTAGCTTGGATTCTGAATCAGAAGCAATGGTCCAAAAGGCGCTGAGTGGATTAATGAAAAATCGGATGACTTTGGTCATAGCACACCGGTTAAGCACGATTGTTGATGCAGATCGTATCTACTTTATCGATCATGGCACTGTTTCGGGATATGGTAAGCATGATGATTTAATCAAATCTACCCCACTCTATGCGGAATATGTTAAAAATCAATTTAAGAAATAAATAAAAGCAATCAAATCTCTTTTTTAAGTGAGACTTGATTGCTTTTTTTATCTTTAATTATGTTTACGCTTCTTAAACCCAAGACTAGACAATATACCGGTGCCTAAGCTTAAAAGAATTCCAACAATTAAATTAGTATTTCTGTTCTCTGAATTACCAGTTTGTGGCAATTCAATTTTGGTATTAGTTGCTATAATTTTATTCTTTTCAGGCGTATTAATTGCTGAATTTACCTTGTAATGCTTTTTAGGTGCAGTAGGTTGCTTTTCAGATTTTGGCTGAATAGTCTTACGGGTAGATTTTTCGTTATTGGACTTACCTTTTGGTTTTGATTCAGCATCAGGCTTAACTGTTATGTCAGAATCTTCGGTGTTTAATTCGGGTTTTGGTGGAATAGTTTCATCAGGCTCATCTGTGTCAGGAGTATCTGGCACTTCAGGAACATTCGGTTCTTCTGGAATCTTAAATTTTGGCTTGCCCGTAGTAATGGGATCGCCGCTGATACCAATCGGAAATTCAGGTTTATCAGAAGTGATAGGATCACCACTTACGCCAATGTATCCTTCCGGTTTATCAGTAGTAGAAGGCGTACCACTTTGGCTTATTCTTTGCTTTTTCGTCCTGTCTTGATTCTTACGTTGTTGTAGTAATCGATGTATTTGTGAATAGCTTTCTCAAGCTCATTTAAGTCCTTGTATTTATGTTCTTGGCCGTAGAACATCTCCCGCTTAAGAATGCCGAAGAAGCCTTCTATTAAACCGTCATCGAGAGAATTACCCAACCTGGACATACTCTGATCGATCCCTCTGTTAGCCAGAGCAGCTCGATATGCTTGGTGCTGATATTGTCAGCCACGGTCTGAGTGGAAAATAAGCCCGTTAAGAGCCGGGTGCTTCTCAAATGCGTCATTTAGCATGGTCATCACTTGCTTAAGGTCTGGGTGCCTAGAAATGTTGTAGGAGATGATTTCTTGGGTACAACCATCGATAATTGGAGAAAGGTAGAGCTTTTGATCTCTAAGATGGAATTCAGTCACGTCGGTAAACCAATGTCTGTTGGGAATAATTGCGTAGAAATTGCGCTTGATTAAGTGTCTGGCTTGATTTTGCCTTGAACGCCGTAATAGCTGCTGTATTTACGTTTCTTGCGGATTGAGATAGCGAATAAGCCCATCTTTTGCATGAGCCTCTGCACCTTCTTATGGTTGACCTCATAGTCTTCCCGGCGAAGCTGTCCGTAGATTCGCCGGTACCCATAGCGCTGGCTGTGTTCTAGAAAGATCTCTTTGATTCTATCCATCAGCTTCTGGTTACCAGAATCCTTATCAAGCTTATGGGTTTGGTAGTAGTAGTTACTTCTTGAGATATGAGGCAATCCAGGGTTGGCATTGATAACGTCGATAATGTACTTAACGCTAAGCCGCAATTCTTGCCTTAATTCATTGATTGCACGAGCTAATTCTTCTTTTCTTGGCTCTTACGTTTTTGAATTAAGGCCTCCAATTTTTTATGTATGCAAGCTCGACTGTAAGCCTCTTTACCTGTTCTTCCAGTTCTTTGATCCATTGTTTGTCCTTGCTTTTGGGCATTCTTGGGTTGATCTACCTTTCTTCTTGGTAATGACAGTATACCCGTTTTCTTTAAAAGAGCGAAGCCAATTCGCAAGAATGCCTGTATTTGTAAGTCCTAAGTCTAGAGAAACCTGTCTAAGTGCTTCACCACCTAGCAGAACTCTATCAATGGCAGCAAGCTTGAAATCAGCAGTATATTTCTGTTGAGGGCGATCCAGAATATCTTCACCATGTTTTTGAATCAAGCCCACTAAATACTGGATTCCTCCACGCCCCATCCCATATTTCCGGCTAAGGTAGGTGCCTCTTCTGTAATCATTTACCCATTCGTGGTAGATAGCAAGTTTGATTTCTTTAGTGTATTTAGTCATGAAAATAACCCCCGAAATTAGAACACTAATTTCGGGGGTCATATCATTTAAGGGGCTTTTTTATCTATAAAATAAAGTTTAGAAAAGTCTCTATCGTGCCACTTTCATACATGATGTATAGTCCAAGTGGAATGAATACTAAGGGCACAATGATTCGCGTGTATTTTTCAATTGTCTCGGATATTAACGGAATAGAGGATAGCACCTGACTAAGCTTGCAAAAGATAATTACGCCGATTGCGAACACAAGCAACGCCACGAGGGTCTGTGCCCAATCTAACGAAGCAAAATAAGGTATATAGATACCTAAATTATCTCCGCCAGACGCAATTGTCAGCAATGTAACTGTCCAAAACAGTTGATTTGCCTTACTTTGTTCTAATCTTTCAATAGTTTCTTCCTCTTCTTCTTCCTCACCTTCTCCAACAATTGCAAAGCGAATCCCTAAATAGATAGGGATTCGCTTTGCAATCCAACCATCCATGCTTTAGGCACGAAATTGACGACATAAGCAGCAACTAAACTCACCCCTACAAGTAAGCCCGTGCCTAGATATTGCCCCGCATAAATATGCTATTTCTGTTTATTCTGTGATAGCTGTGCAAATAAAATAATCAAAACAATTAAATAATCTATACTGGTGGAAATATAAACACCAATAGCAGATATGATTGTCTGTCCCATAAAAAAACTCCTGTATTAGTCAGTAATAAATCAGCAGATTTTAGGGGAGCACAGACACATTAATTTAGCTATCGCTAGTGGGTAATGCCGCACGTAAGAAAGCATTTTATCCTCCTCAAAACGTAGTTACAAAATAGTTTCTAACTGGAATTCGGTGATTACTTCCAAGTAAAGTATAACCCACTATACTTTGCAAGGTAAAGTGTGGGCTCTACGAGGTAGTAGCGTTCTCCCTTCCTACTGGGGAGAACTGCTATTTTTCTGCGCCTATTACCCGGCTAGAAGAACCTCCGACGGGCTATTGCATAGCGAGCGCATCTCATGCAGAACTCTACCCGAGCGGGGCAGGCTAGTGTTAGCTTAACCACAAGAAAATGAATTAACTATTTAGAATGCATTTTTTTCAAGAGAAAAAAGACCAAACTACCAGCTGGTCTTTCTCCTCTATTTTTTTGAAATACACTTTATTAAAACAGTCATATGTGTCGTAAATATGGAGAAGCCAGCATATATAAAAAAGAGTGCCATGTGACACTCTTTTTGAGCTATTTAATATCAACAACACCGACAAATTCAACATCATCAATTGCAGTTAAGTAAAAACTATCAGTTGGTCCAAGTATTGCAAGTTGACCATTTTTGATTGTACATTCTTGATCTGGTGTGGTCAGTTTCACCGTCCCTTTTAAGGGAATGAGAACTATATTTCCAGGTACAGGGTGAAATTCTCCGTTGTTTGTCACTGTATTTTTCTTTAGTATACGAGGACCAACCCGTCTTTGACCATTTTCGTAAAGGTGTTCACGGACCTCATCACCGCGACTACCAGTTAATATTTTTATATAATATATACCCACAAGTTAATTGACTTTTTTACGTGGCTTTTCAGTATTATTGGAATTTTGTTGAGTGTTGTTTCCACAGCAGCCCATACTACCAGAGCCACCGTGCATACCCTTGTGCATAAATAGCATCATGAGTGGGTGTGCTAGAAGAAGAAGGGCTATCAGAATCCATTGTGACATAGTTTCACTTCCTTTCGCTTTGTTTCTATAATAAGTTTTTGTCATCACTTAATTATACGTTTTTTATCTTTTTACCAGTCAATCCCATCGCATTAATTGCCACGATAATTGACGACATCGCCATGGCCACAGCACCAACGGCTGGGTCTAGAGTGATTCCCATAAATGACAACACACCGGCAGCGAGTGGAATTGCGACAATATTGTAGCCTGCTCCCCACCAGAGATTTTGAACCATTTTCCGATTTGTGATTTTAGCCAAATCAAGAAAATGTAAAATATCGCTGGGTTCTGATTTAACCAACACAACATCAGCGGAATCAATGGCAACATCGGTTCCGGCACCAATTGCAATTCCAATATCGGCTGCGGAAAGACTTGGTGCGTCATTTACGCCGTCACCAACCATGATGACGTGATTGCCCTTTGCTTGATAATCAGCAATAATCTTTTGCTTATCATCTGGTAATAGGCCTGCATGGAATTCAGTCAATCCTAGTAAGTTAGCAACGTGTTCCGCGGCTTTTGGATTATCGCCAGTGAGCATTACGGGGGTAATTCCTCGCCTCTGAAGACCACTAATTAATTCCATAGCACTCGCTTTGATGGTGTCGCCTTCAGCAACCATTCCTTGAACTTGGGTGCCCTGCAATAGGAAGCTGACGGAATTACCCTTAGCAGCCCATTTATCAGCAGCGGCTTTGTCAAACCTGATCCCTTGCTTCGTTAAATAGTTACCATTAACAATCATATAGTCAGTGCCATCAATATTACCGGAAATACCAACACCCGGAATATTTTGAGACTTTTCAGCCGCAACGACTTCAATGTCCTTCGCTTGGGCTTCAGCAATGATTGCTTGGGCCAGCGGATGAGTCGAATTATTTTCAAGGGCGGCCAGTCGGCTTAATAACGTTGTTTCGTCAATCCCATTATTTGGAATCAATGCATTCACCGTAAATTTACCTTCTGTTAACGTGCCAGTTTTATCCAAGAGAACGTGGCTAACATGTTGACTTGCTTCAATGGCTTGGCGATTTCGAACTAATAGCCCATTTTGAGCGCCAATCGTAGTAGAACGAGAAACCACTAATGGAATCGCTAATCCTAATGCATGCGGGCAAGCAATCACGAAGACGGTCACCATGATCGTCATTGCAGTCGCCAATCCCTGGGGTAACCAGGCAAAGAAAGCAATAATCCCAACACTAAGTGCCGCGTAAAATAGATACTTGGCAACTAAATCAGCTTTATCTTCTGCTTTAGATTTAGCTTGCTGGGCATTTCGAACCATTTTCATTACTTGAGAAAGATAGCCGGAGTCACCAGTACCACTAATTTTAACCGTTAGCGTCCCGTTATTGTTGATTGTACCACCAATGACCTTATCGCCAACGTTCTTGGTAACGGCAGCAGATTCACCGGTTACCAGTGCTTCATTCACGGTCGACTCCCCAGCCGTAATAACACCATCGGCTGGAATACTCTCACCTGAACGCACTTGGAAAGCTTGACCAACTTTTAAATCAGATACTGGCACTTCTTTTGTTTCACCATTATCTGTAACTAGATGAGCCGTCTTAGGCAACAGAGCCGCCATCTTTTGTAATGCATTCCCAGCCCCCATCAATGCATTCATTTCAATCCAGTGTCCTAGAAGCATAATTAAAATCAGGGTTGCAAGTTCGAACGAAAAATCCATTACAGGATTTGCCGGGTTCAAGAAGTTGTTGGCAATAAATGCGTACAAACTGTAGAAATACGAAACGGAAATTCCAAGGGTTACTAGCGTCATCATTTCAGGAGATTTATTCTGAATTTCCGCTTTAGCTCCCTTTAAAAAGGGCATTCCGCCATAAAAGTAAAGTGCCGTATCAAACAAAACGATGATAATGCCAACAATTAGCGGTGAACTGAAACTAAGGATGGAAACGTTTAAACCCATGATTGGTGCTAACAGTAAAACTGGAATCGCTAAGACAACGGAGACCCAAAATTTAACTTTCAAATTCCCCATATGCATCATTGAGCCACCGTGCATCATCATGTCGGTCCCAGCCATATCCATATCACCGTGATTCATGTTCATTTGGCTGTGATCCGTTTCGGTCATATCGTGATCCATATGACTCATATTTGATTCATTATTTTCCATATTCTTAGCACTCATGTTTTTCATGTTCATATGTTCCTCTTTATTTTCCATGATTATCGACCCTCCTAAAAATAAGTGTGCGTAGCAAAGCGGTTAGAAGCCTAAATATAAGTTCCTTGTGTGGAAATCCCCGGGCTCGGGATTTTTGTGCAGCAATCCTAAACGTAAACAGAACACCACAGTCTTAACACGTTTGATCACCTGGCAAGCAGTTACACTGAACTTCCTCGGACGCTGTTTTGGCCTTTTCAGCTAGAATCGCCTGTAAGTTCGCAATATCCGCCCGTGAGAGTTCCCTTGACTGAATAACGCCGGCAATTGTTGAACCAGCCCGCATCGCACACATATGGTCAAACAAATCATCTGCCGCTACGGCCATTGATTCCTTCTCGCCAACAACCGGCTTATACGTGAATGGTCGACTGCCGCCATGCTGCGCAACCGCCCGTTTTTGAATCAACCTGTGAAGTAGCGTTTTGGTTGTTGAAGCTGACCAGCCTTCTAATTCGTTCATAGTATCAATTAGTTCACGACTAGTCGCGTGTCCCATTGTCCAAATTACTTTCATAACCATCCATTCAGAATCGGTGATGGTTACATTCTTTGCATCCTTCAATTGGCTTCCTCCATTAATTGAATTCTAAGTTTACGTTTGTAGACTCCTAACATTTATTAGTTTACAATTGTAGTCACAATAATGCAACCTTTCTGCCAGAAAATACTAGGAATTTTTCACTATAATGAATACTTGCTAGAAAATAGTTCTTTATATCAAGAACTTAAAAGATATTACCGTGGGAAAGATTAACATATTTTGTATTCATAAATTGAAAGTAATGATGTAGAATATAAAGCTTTAATGTCATTAGGTACATTAACAGGAGCCGTCATTGTGAAATTGAAGTTATTGTCGGCCTCGTCGTTAATATTAATGACCGCCACTCCGTTATTAACTTTTTGCAAATTGTTGTCGATTCTCAAGTCATATTCTAATGCCCCAGGATTTTTATCATCAGCAATAGTATTATCAACTGCAAATGCATCGCTTGCTCCCTTAATACCTGATGCAATGTGGACTTGTTGAGCAGTACTAATGGTCCAGTTACCATTACCTAAGACATAAACATTGTCAGATTTTCCTTCAGTTTGAGTGCTCTTCCAATCTGAATAATCTTTGGCTGGTGTCTCAAGCATCTTAATATGAGGACTGTACATGTAAATCGCCCATTTATGAGACAGCCAAAGGTAAGTTATTAATATGAACATCATTGTTATGAACAGCGGTAGTATCAAAGATATAGCCTGTACCAGTGTAATCAAGCTTCACTACTTCTTGGTCATCAACCGTAAAGTGAGTAATCTTTGGTTGTTGTTCCGCAGGTTGTTTCCAACTACGATCAAAATTACCATTATAAACGGTACCTTCTGGCAAAACATAATAGAAAATTGGTTCAAGCACGCTATGAGAAGTGGCATTTCTATCTGCATTACTGTAAACTGAAAGAAATCCTGCATCGTTATCACCAGGCATGCGCTTATGTTATTCATAATAAGTTCCCACACTAGTTTTAGGCTCTGCTAAATTTTGTCTAGCATATAAAGGACTTGCAAATACCCAACTATTTTCATTGCCTTTAATTAGGCCACTATAAACAAAACCAATTTTGGAATCGAATTCGTAACCGTCTTTGATTGGTGTGCCAGCCTTTAATGTCTTATTAACTGTACCGTAGGCTTTAATTCGATTATCACCGTTAAAAATAGCACCAGCAGAAATCACGTTAGGTGTAATGACAACCTTGGCAATACTTTGATTATCCGTGGCTTCAATACTTTGACCGGCTTGAATAGTCTCAGAGTTTGTTTGACCATCGGTATAAGTTATTGTATAGGCATGGTGTCAGGTAAATTAACTGGATCGTATGGAGTATCTAAGTGATTAATATTTAAACCATCAGGAAAAGTAAGCGTAATTTTAGCAGTAGTAATATCTTGATTGGTTGTATTTTAAAAACCAAAAAAGTTAACCAGCTTGGAAGGGTCAACATCTTGTGGAATTTGATGTGAGTCCGCATAAACATCCGCAGATAGTGTGATTTCTGGTACTTCATTGTTTGGCTTACTACCTAGTAAAGTTTCAGTCCAAGGTTGATCTAAATCTCTAATAAGAAACCGTCTGCCTTTATGATAGTTTGATCGATATGAATTGTTTTATCTGCCTTGATTACAGTATCGTCAACTGACTGAGCAACAGCATAGTGACCTACAATTCTATAACCAAAACTACCATTGTTCCAATGTTGACGACCACTACGCTTTGGCACATGAATAACAATAGTGCCACCGGGTCCAACAGCTTGAGTAATAGTTGTTTGATCGCCAAAATCATTAATCGTGTAAGTTTTATCTTGGTTCAACACAAAACTATCAGGTACAGGAATTGTAATAATGGTATTAGTGTTCACTGTAGAATTAACTTTTTTGCTAGAATAATCAAGACCTTTGGCTACGCCGTCTGTTTCATTAATGTCAAGTTCATAGGTATAGTCAGTATTTGGCAAAGCTCGTACAGAATCAGCTATAGGACTTGTACGCTTAAATGTAGGATTCATTTCTGGACTAACAACTTGTGTCAAGTTCAATTCTTTAGTTTCGGAATTTCCAGCTTCATCTTTTTTAGTGATGGTTATTTTCTTGAGTACATCACCAATAAATTCCATTGGTGTATCCTGACTGCCATAATTATTACTTGGATTTAAAGTAAATTGTTGGTGAATTGTACCGGCATTATCATCAGTAAATGTGTTAGTGATGATGCATTTATCTTCATCATTAGCGATCGTAGTTGTACCACCAGACTGAATATTTTGTCCATCAGTACCAATACCATAAGTTCCTTTAGGAATTACAATTTGATATTGATCGCCCTTTTTTGGATTAGAAACGTTGAAATCAACAGCAATTGCTGTGGTATCACCAGTCGCACCTATTGTATTGCGACTAATTGATAATGTAGCACCGCCATTTCTGAAAGTTACTGATTTAGCGGTTGACTCAGTTTTTGATTCTAATAATTGTTTAGTTGCATCTACTGATGATGCCTTTGAAGTAGTGATCGTTTCTTGTTTAGGATCTTTTTCTACATTAATCTTGGCAGTATCATTTTGGCTAATTTGTGTTGGTTGAGTAGTAGTCTCTTCCTTGTCAGTAGTTTGTGTAACCTGTTCTGCTTCTGTATTATTTGTTTCTTTTTTAATAATTTGATTATCGTATGTAAGAGTATTATCTAATGTCTTATCAGAACTGTGACTGTCAGTATTTACATCTAAATTATCTGTTGAAGTTTGAGAGCTTGTTTCTTTAACAGTTACTTGAGTAGCATTATTGTCTACAGCAGCTGAAACTGTTTCAGTTTTAATCCCTATGAAAAACGCACCAATAATTGCGGAAACCAACGCACCTGATGCTAATTTTCTAAAGCTGTAGTGTTGTTCAATTTCTTGGTTTAAGTGTAAGTTCTTCTTTTTCAGTCTCATTGTTATCAATCCCTTAATACAAATAAAACATCATTTATTTTTTTGATGATGGTATTAAAAAAGAGAACCTCGTTTTCGAAGTTCTCTTTTAACTTATTTCAAAATAATGTCGGTTGGCTTAATATCCTTTCCAAAGTATGGTGCAAGTTCTGTTTGATAATCTTTTACAAAGAAGCCTTCCTGAGTTAACTTAGTTATTTCTTGATTGGTCCATTTTAATAATGAGAGATTGCCCTTCTTTACAGCTGGAGACACATACTGGCGTGACCCAATACTTTTAATGCCGACTACATACTTCGGATTTTTCTTAACCCAAGCATAAAGATATGAATTATCATCAGCTAAGGCTGCACCACGGCCATTTTTTAGCGCGTTGAACTGCTGCGTCTTAGAGTCAAATTTTAATAAGTCAACACCAGATTGTTTAGCAAAATAGTTTTCGGCTGTCGTACCCTTAGTGACAATCAATTTTTTACCCTTTAATTCTTGGGCACTTTTGATTGGCGCGTTTTTAGGCGAAATTACACCCACTGACACCTTCATATAAGGCTTGGCAAAATCAACTACATCCTTACGTTCAGGCGTTACTGTAAAGTTAGCTAAAACTATATCCGCTTTGTTTGAATTCAAAGTATCTACACGATTATTGGCATTTACTTGAATAAAACGAATTTTAACGTTTAAATCTTTAGCTATTCTACGCGCTAAGTAAACATCATACCCTACTCTTTTGCCTTGGTCATTTACCCAACCGTATGGTGGTAAGTCTCCAAAAACTGCAACTCTGATATAGCCACGGCGTTTAATTTCTGAAATACCGTTTTCATTGCTCCAACGGCTGCCAGCAGTACCGCTATTTAAATTAGGTTGTGTGAAGCCAAAATAAGCAGCACTCACTACCACTATCAGAGCAACGATGCCCATAATAATATTAAAAATATTTTTCTTTTTCATTGGCTTTATCCTTAATAATCCATACTGTCTAGGAAATCTTTTGCTCTTTGCGTTTGAGGATGATTAAAGAATTCTTTTCCTGGTGTATCTTCTAAAATATGGCCATCTTCCAAAAAGAGTACTTCATCTGCAATTCGGGAAGCAAAATTCATTTGGTGAGTAACGATAATCATTGTCATGTGATCACGTTTAGAAAGGAGCTCAACGATTTCCTCAATTCCGCGTACCATTTCGGGATCGAGGGATGCGGTGATTTCATCCAAAAGCATGATTTCAGGTTTCATTGCCAATGCACGAACTATGGCTACTCGTTGTTTTTGACCACCTGATAATTCTCTAGGATAAGCATTTAGATATTGCTCTAATCCAACTTGCTTTAGTAATTTAATTGCTTCTTCTTTAACTTCATTTTCATCACGTTTTTGTACCTTTACTGGAGCAAGTAAGACGTTTTCTATCACGGTTAGATTTGGAAAGAGATCGTAACTTTGGAAAACCATACCGATTTTTTGTCGCAAGATTTGCCATTCTTTAGGACTAGGATCAATCTTCTTCTCGTGGAAATAGATTGATCCATTTTTATAATCTTCTAATCCATTCAAAGTTCTAAGTAAGGTACTTTTACCAGAACCAGATGGTCCAAGTAATGTTAATACTTCACCCTTTTTCAGTGAAAAATTAATGTTATGTAAAACTTGTCGTTCATCATAAAACTTATTTAAATGCTCAACTTTTAAAATTTCTTCAGTCATAATAGTCACCTATTTTCTTTCATTAGTTAATTTCTTAGCCCAAGCTGATAATGGGTAATCGAGAACGAAATATAAAATAAAGATCAAACCGTAAACCCAGAAAACTCCAGTTGGATATTGTTGGTTATTTGCTTCGATAATTTGCTGGGCAACATTGATTACTTCCATAGTGCTGATAACCAGTAAAAGTGAAGTTGTCTTAATTACTCTCGTTGCTAAATTAATCGTAGCGGGTAGTTCAAGTTTAATTGCCTGAGGAAGCAGAACATATCTAAACAGCTGAATTTTACTTAAACCTAGTGCTAAACCAGATTCTCGTTGACTCTTAGGAACTGATTCAATTGCTCCGCGAACAATATCGCTAAATTCGGCAGCTACCCATAGTGAAAATGCTAAAACTGCCATCCAGGTTGCTGGCCAATTAACATGAAAAGTTCGCGGCAAAATATAGTAAACCAGGTAAAGTAAAACGATCGTAGGTACTATTCGGAAGAATTCTAGATAAACTCGCAGAATAAAACGAATGAATTTATTAGATAAAGTTCGCAGAATACCGAAAATAATACCAATTGCTAAACCGATTATTAATGAAATAGCTGCGATCCAAATTGAGGTCCAAAGACCAGCCATTAAACGGGCGAAGTTACTTCCTTCAAATAAAACATTAATTCCCGAATGCACCATAACGAACTCTCCTTTCAAGCCAAGTTAATAAAAGAATTACTGGGATCAAGATAATTGCGTATGCAATAACCAGCATTAATAAATATTCATTAGAACGGTAATACATTCCAATTAAATCTAAGGCCGTGTTGGTTAATTCAGGAATCGCAATTACTGAGAAAATTGATGTTTCTTTAATTAAAAAGATAATATTAGCTGTTAAGGCAGGCATGCTTAAGGCAAAGCCTTGCGGAAAAACAACATAGCGAGCTAATTGAAAACGACTCATCCCCAATGCTTTTCCGCTATTAATTTGACTCGTAGAAATTCCATTAAAGCCACCGGTAAATCCCTCAGCCATGTATGCTCCACCTAAGAAAATTAAACCGATAATGCCGCAAGCTTCTGCGGACATTTTTATTTCGATAACTGGAAAAGCGTAGTACAGGAAAAATAATTGAATTAAAAGTGGTGTGTTTCGTGCTAGTTCAACATATGCTGTCATGACTTGACTGAGTACTGGTACTTTAAAATATTGCGTTAGGCTAGCAATTATTCCAACAATAATTGAACCTATTATTCCAATTAGCGATAGCCAAATTGTGAGTCCAAATGCATGGACAAATACTGGCAACGCTTGTTGTATGATTGACCAATTCATAAGATCTTACCCTCCCAAAGACCAAACAAAAAAGGATCCACGAACCAATTCAGTTCGTAGATCCTTAAAATAGCTAAATTAAAAAACCAAGTTAACTATAAATATATCGAAGTACGTCATGCTGAATTAGCGTATGCAAAAAAGTATTGTCTTTTGGACAACATACACAGTTATGACATATAGCTTGTAAATTCAACATGTTGGTACTCCTTTCTTACTTTTAGTAACTTCCATTGACTATTAGTGTAAACTCATGCTTATTTATTGTCAATTGATTTTTTAAATAATAGTTGGATTTGTCTCAATTTTCTTTTTAAGACTCCTCGTTTTTCGAGTAAAATAAATTTACGGGATAAAGTTTCTGGTGTAGTTCCTAAATAAAGTGCTAAATCTTTCATTTTTAATGGTAGTATAAATGATTTATGTCCTACTTTTTTGGCATAAGTCTGCAAATAATTAAGTAGTTTATCCTCTACTTTAGGAAGACTTAATAATTGTATTTGTTTCTGCAAGGCACGTACTTTAATGATGTTTTGTTCTAGGAGCTTTATGCTTAATTCCGGTTGTTTTTTCATCAAAGCTAAAAAGTCATTGCGATTCAGTAAACAAATTTCACTATCTTCTGTGGCTTCAACGTAGGTATTGGTATTAGCCTCACCAAATAACCAATTTTCACCAGCATAATCTCCAGTTTTCAAGACTTGAATAACATTCTCATGTCCCTCTTTGTTCAAGGTATAAAGACGAGCGCTACCATGAGCAAGAATTATTAAATTACTATTTGAAGTGGGATCCAAGACTAACTCATTTTTTCGATAATTTTGGTGATGAACTAGCTCTTCTATTTGCATTTGTTCATCTATAGGCAATGCATTAAATAGTGGGACTAACTGAACACATAACTCTGCCATTTAAAGACTTCCTTTATTTAAAAATCGTCATCATCATCGTCTTCTTCAGTATACAATCCTTCACGCAAATCGTGATTCAAAAAGTTTTGTGATTGGCGAATTTGTTCTTTAATCCATGATAATAATTCTACTAAGTTCGCACTTAATTCTGGCCAATTTTCATTTTGGGCTAGAGTAATAGCCTTAGTAATAAAAAGAATTTGCGTATCAAAGTCTTTTACTAATGTAAATAATTGATCGTTACCCTTTTCGTATTTTGTAGCTCCATTTTCTTCGAGCATAGTATATTCTTTAAATTGGTCGATGGTTGTAGGAATACTTTCGCCATTATTTACCAAAATTTGGTTTAATTTGTTGAACTCTGTTTGTTCGTATTCAATCCATTTAGGAGCATATTGACATAAAAATAAACTAGCATTACCTTTGGTAAAGAATTTAGCTTGGCTAATTTTTAAGGAGTGAATTAATAAGTTAGCAATGATATAACCATTGCTCCGACCGTGGGAGTGTGATGGTCTATTTAACTTTGCTTTAGTTCTGATTGGTATGCTTCTTCTGAATTCATTTAATTAATCTCCTTTTCTTTAATGTCCATAACTTCATAACCCATTTTTTCGATAGCATTCTTCACATCATCTGTGTTGGTCTTGTTTGAATCCATTACAAACTTTAATTTGCCAGCGTTGAACAAAACCTTAATTTGATCAGTGCCATTAACGTTTTCAACAGCTTTTTCAATTTTGGTTAAACAAGATGGACAAGTCATGCCACCTAACTTCATCATTACTTTTTGCATAAATATCTTCCTTTCATCATTACATATTAAATTCTAAATCTTTTTTCTTCTTAGAAACTTGACGGTCATCAAATTTTTAATAATTTTTAATTAAGCGCATCCCATTTAAGATAACGACTAAAATACTAAATTCATGGATAAACATGCCACTAGCCATTTCAACATAACCCGCAAACAATCCAACGAACAATAGCAGTACGGTTAATAATGCAATTGCAATGTTTTCATTCATGTTCAAGACAGTTCGCTTAGAAATTGCTAAGGCATAGTCAATTTTACGTAAGTCATTTTTCACCAAAACAATATCTGCCACGTCAATTGCTACATCGGTACCACTACCGATAGCAATAGCAACGTCAGCATTAGCTAGGGCAGGACTATCATTGACTCCGTCACCAATAAAAGCTATATGATGACCATTTGCTTGTTCGTTTTTAATAAATTGCGCTTTATCTGCAGGTAACATTTGTCCATGTACTTCATCAATTGGCAACTCTGCCGCAATTTGTTTTGCTGTTTCTTGATTATCGCCTAAGAGCATCACTAGTTTTTTAATCCCAAGTTGTTTTAATTTAAGCAATGCAGCTTTAGATTCTGGTCGAAGTCGGTCCTTAATGCCAAAGACTGCTAACATACTTTGATCAGTGTTAGAAAAAATGACAATAGAGTTACCTAAATTGCTTAATTTATTAACTACTTTAGTTAGTTTTGCATTAACAAAAGTATGCTCTTCAATTAATGCTAAATTACCTAAATAGTATTTATCGTTTTCTAAAGTAGTAGAAATTCCTTTTCCTTTAATTGTATTAGTAGTAATATGATCTATCTTTTCATCAGCTAATTTAGCAATTGCTTTTGCTAATGGGTGGTTACTTCGAGCTTCAATACTTACAGCTAAATTAATAATTTCTCTTCTATCACCATTTAGAATATGAATTTCATGTTTTCCTCCTATTCCAGCTTAAGCCCAGCGCTTTCAACGGCCTTTTGTAAAACTTGCATTACTTCGTCACTATGGTTGAGCATTTTTTTGCATTTGGACATGTCATGTTTTTCTATCATCCGGTTAAATTCTTTAAACTCCTCAAACATTCGATGAGGATATACTTTCTTATCAATATGTTGTAGTTTTTCACTGTTATGGTAAATATCAAATGAATCCATGACATTAGCTGGTCCATTAACTACAATTGTTTCATTTTCTCCTTCGATAGTTGAAGTTACAGGTGCTCCTGAATCTTTTGCTGCAATTGATAAAATCACCATAATCCAGTAGCAAAATACCAGATGTATCAACATCACGTTGAATATTGGCTAAATATTCAACTGATTTTGGCATCCCGAAAAGTCCCACTATAAAGTGAATATTATAAATGTTCAGATCCATCAGAGCACCACCACCCTTTTTAGGGTCAAATACTGGTAAAATTTTTCCCTCTTTAAAAGCATTGTAACGGTGAAAATTATTGTGAGTAATTCATGGACACAATTCTAATTAGACCTAGAATCAGGCAATCTATCTTTTAATCCTTGATAGTTTGTTAAATATTGATTGGTAATTGCTTCAGCTAGAATTAGATCTTTTTCTAATGCCAACTGTTTTAATTTCTTAAATTCATCGTATTTAACAGTGAATGGCTTTTCACAAATCACATTTTTATTAGCTAATAATGCTTGTTTGACAAATGAGTAGTGCAGGAAGTTAGGTACGGCTACATATACTGTATCAGCATTTGTTTCCCTTAAAGCAGTTGCATAATCAGTATAAATATTTTGAATATTATATTGTTTAGCTAATTCTTTCATAGTAGTTAAATCGTTTTCTGTACCAGCAATTCCAGTTAATTCCACTTTTGACAAATCCTTAGTTATTTGAAGCCAATCTTGTACAATAAAGCCGGCACCAGCAATTAAAAGTTTCATTTTTAGTATGATCAATATTCAAAAATTAAGCAAACAAAAAACTACAGAACCTATCTGCATAAGTCTGTAGTTCTATTATTTTAAAGCATATTATGTTTTTTCATTCTTTCCTCGAAAATGCCGTTAACAAGTTTAGTCATTTTTTGCTTTTGTTCATCACTAGGATCCTTTTCAAAAGCAGCATATAAATCAGGATATTCTTTAGCGATTAATTTACAAGTATTATTAGTTGCATGTTTACGAAAAATAGCAGGAATTTTTTTTAAGTATTCAGGTTTCACTAAAGTAATGATTTTTTCGTTAGTTGTCATTTCTTTCAACTCCTATAATTTAACTAAAGCTATTTTAGCTGAAGAAATTAGCTTTTACAAGCTTACTAAAAGTTAGTTTACATAATTTTAAATATTATTAGTTCTTGTAATCTTCACCATAGATATATCGATGCAATTTTAAATATTGCTCACTTAGTCTTTTTTCATTGGCGTTATCTTTAGGATAGTAATATCTTTTTCCTTCCAAACCTTGAGGCATGTAATTTTGCTTTGCAATCTGATGTGGTTCAGCAAATGGGCTTTTAATCAAACCACCACCGGTAATTTCTTCAGAATGCTTATAATGCATGTCACGTAACCCTCGAGGCATGGGGTGTTGACTAGGATGTTCAGTGTCTTTGTCTAACTTATCCCAAATTTCATCAAAAGAACCAGACTTTGGTGAAATGCACATCAACATAGTGGCAAATATCAAAGGATACTTCGCTTTAGGCATCCCCACCTTTTCCGCCTGATTAGCAGCCGTGACTATTTGAGTAACCTGTTGCGGATTGGCCAAACCAATATAAGTATATGGAATTTCTCTTAACCGGCGGACAACAGATGGCAAGTCTCCATTTTTCAATAAAACTGCTAAATAATAAAGTGCAGCATCTGTATCTGAACCAGCCATAGAGTCTGAATAGGCAGCTAAATAGTCGTAATGTTTAGTTGCCTTTTTGTCATAGCTAAAATTCTGTCCTTTAGCAAAGTTTTTAACATCTTGAACAGTTAATTCTTCAGGATTAATTGCATGAACTGTTTCTAATATATTTAACGCAACACGTAGATCACCATCTGCTGCAATAGCCATTAATTTCAATGCATCCGTTTCAATCTGTTCATCTTTCAATTTGAGAACTTCTGTTGTGGCACGTTTTAAAACTATCTCAATATCTTGATCGCTTAATGCTTTAAATTCAAAAATCTGACAACGAGAACGTACAGCTGGAACTATTGACATAATCGGATTTTCAGTTGTAGCGCCGACAAGCAGAATATGACCATTTTCTAAATATGGCAAAAGAAAATCCTGTAGGTTTTTAGTCATTCGATGAATCTCGTCAATAAGCAAAACAAAGGGCTGATAAGGATAAGTTTTGATAAATTGATCTAATTTAGCTTTATTGTCGATTGAGGCATTAAATTTTGCTAAAGGATAATCAAATTGCTTAGCTATGATTTGGGCTAAACTAGATTTTCCAGTACCTGGTGGTCCCCATAAAATTAGAGAAATATTGACTTTTTGTTCAATAATTCGACGAAGAGGTTTTCCTTTACCAAGAAAATCTTGTTGGCCTACCATATCATTCAGTGTTTGCGGTCGCATTTTATCTGCCAGAGGTGTTCTGAAAGACATTATTTCCACCACAATTTAATTAAAGCTTGTGTGCCATCATTACCTAGTTTTTTGTCATCAACTAAAACTTCATATAAATGTTTTGCCTCTTTGGTTGAAGGTAAGTCTAAGTTCATCTTTTCTGCTTCTTCGAGAGCAATACGTAAGTCTTTCAAAAAATGTTTGGCAAAAAAGCCAGGGGTATAGTCACCTTTTAGTATACGTGGACCATAAGATCCTAGACTAAAGTTTTCTGCAGCACCAGATTGTAGTGTTTGACAAACCTGTTCCAAGTTAAGTCCAGCAGCTTTTGCATAAACAAGCATCTCCGTCATACCAGTCATAGTTCCGGCAATCATAATTTGGTTAGCCATCTTAGCATGTTGACCGCTACCGTAGGGACCGAAGTAATTCAATTTACTTGAAAAGGTCATGAAGATATCACGTAATTGATCAAGATCTTCTTCATGTCCACCAATCATGACTGTTAATGTCCCCTTTTTGGCGCCAATATCACCACCAGAAACAGGTGCATCAAAAATATGAATCCTCTTATCTTCACCAGTTTGACCAATCTTTTGGGCTAAGCTTGGTTTACTGGTGGTCATGTCAATGATGTACTGCCCTGCTTGGGCTGTTTCGAAAATCCCATTTTCTCCAAAATAAATGTTCTCAACATCTTGTGGAAAGCCTACCATCGTGAATAAAACATCTACCTGATTAGTTAATTCGGCAGGATTGTCTGCCCACTTGGCTCCATTATCCAAGACAGGTTGAGCGTGAGCCTTAGTTCTGTTGTAAACTGTGACGTCATAATTATTCTTTAGCAAATTATTAATAATGCCAGTCACCATTACGCCAGTACCAATAAATCCAATTTTCATTACTGTATTCTCCTTTAATTTTTATAATAATTAACTAACCAAATAATGAAGTTAATAATAATCGTTAATATCCAAATTGATGATAAAACTGCTCCAATAATAATTAAAACAAAGGCCAATTGCTCATTTCCGTTTTTAGAATATAGAATAACTCCCCAAGCTGAAAAAGCCACACTAGCAATAATTATGATCCATTCAAGAATATGATACGATGTAGAATCTGTCTTCATCTGGACATAATCATCACGTTCATCATCATCGTCAATAGTACCAATATCTTTCATTAGATAGTAATTACCCAAGGTTACCAAAATCAAAATTACTAACCAAACTAAATCTTTGATAGTGTGACCTCGCCCATTAAAAATATCATTATATAAATCAACCATGTCTATAATAGTTATGATCAGAAAGAATACTGTATTTATAGCGTATTTATTTTTTCTCTTTTTATCATTCTTCTTCATTTTCAACAAACTCCTTCAAGCAAAATAAAGTTTCAATATCTGTCCCAAATAATTTAGCCAGTTTATAAGCTAAAACAATGGAAGGCTTATATTTCCCTTTCTCCACTGAAATAATTGTGCGCTCTGTCACGCGCACCTTTTCGGCAACCTCCCGTTGTGTCATTTTATTTTCTTTTCGATATTGTTTAACTAGATTTGGAATTTTGATCCCTCCCTAAAACATGAAACCTACTTCATGTAGTTTACTTCACATTGTAACAATTTTTGCCCAATTTGCAATAAAATAGAAGTAACGAAATGAGGTTTTATGATGACAAAAATTAATTTAATGAAAAACGCCCGAAAATCTCCGTATTTTAATGCGGGGATGGATAGGGCTTGCCGCCAGAAATGGCATTGTAGATCTGGTCATTAATGTATTTTTCTACTACTTCTTTAGACATATTCCCCACCGTGCCAAAGTAATAGCTGGGTGACCATAAATGTCCGCCCCACATCTTGTTTTGCTTAATTTCAGGATGATTCTTGAAGAATAAAAAAGCACTTCTTCCTTTGAGTGCTTTGACTACGCTTGAACCTGATTTTGATGGTCTAAAGCTGATAAGCAAATGAATATGTTCAGGCATTATTTCCATTTTTTCAATTTTGATTTGATTATCTTCAGCTATTTGCTTGAGCAAGTCTCGCATTTCTTGAGCCAAGTCTTGGTTAGTAAAGATTTGATTGCGGTATTTAGTACACCAAATTAGATGATAGTGTGCATTATAGACGTAGTGTTTTTCATAGCCTGCGTCTTTTATTTTGTCTCTTTTATAATTCATAGTCCAATATCCTTTTATCTATTACATATCTGTTTACTATGGATTATAAGATATACATAGGCTATAATCAAATTACAATAATACGAGGAGGTGAAATCATGAAGAGAATGAGCAGCTTAGCCTATCATTTTGGCGTTAAGCTTCGCTTTTATCCTAGTTCTAAGCAAAAGAAAATCATTAAGTTGAACTATGATGCGCAGCGCTTTGTCTACAACTCTTATATAGGACGCAATCGAAGTAATTATCATGCTAAGCACTATTTAGCTGTTAGACAATATCAAGCAATGCCTTTTGCCTTTTCTACTCTTAATAGCTATGAAGCCCAACTGGCAGAAAAAGTAGTCGCCAATAACGAGTTATTGGCTAAGCCAAGGAATATCCGCGATACTTATAGCTTTTTACGCGTTAAAGAAATTGATAGCCTCGCTATTGCCAACGCTATTCAGAACTACCAGAAAGCTTGGAATAACTATCGCAAGATTGGTCATGGAATTCCGACTTTTCACAAAAAACGCAGTGGCTGGTCATACCAAACCAACTGTCAGTATCCTAAGCAAAAAGAAGCTTTTCTTGATAATGGGACGGCTAGGTTTATTGATGCTAAGCATATTAAATTGCCTAAGCTAGGCGTTGTCCGCATTGCTGGCTTAAGAAAACTAATCAAAGAGCGTCTGGTTAATCATATCCCAACTAGAATCGGCACAGTGACGATAAAAAAGACCGCTGATGACCAATTCTACTTGTCTATGCAGTTAGGCAGCGATATTGCCTTTGTCAAGGAATTGCCTAAATCACAAAGTCAAATTGGCATTGACCTTAACCTTGATAATTTCTTAACAGCATCTAACGGAGCAATGGTTGCTAATCCACGATTTTATTGCAAAACCAAAAAGAAGCTTGCCCATGCCCAACGCGTCTTGTCTCGCAGACAGCGCCGGGCTAAAAAAGAAGGACGCAATTTGCGGCTAGCAAAAAACTATCAAAAGCAGCGTTTAGTTGTAGCTAAACTGCACGACAAGATCAGAAGACAGCGTAATGACTTCTTGCAAGTACTCTCAACTGCACTAATCAAAAACCACGATTTAGTAGTTGCCGAGGAACTAAGAAGCAGAAATCTGTTAAAGAATCATGCCTTATCTCAAGCTATTTCAGATGTTGGTTGGCGTAGTTTCCTGAACATGCTGGCTTATAAATCCAAGCTATATGGCAAAGAGTTCATTACTATCGACCCCAAGTACACTACGCAGAGATGCCATCAATGTGGCACGATCATGGGGCATAATGGCTATCGCAAACTTAAGCTGGCTGATCGTGAATGGGTTTGCCCAATGTGTCAGACTCACCATATTCGTGATTGGAATGCAGCGATCAATATTATTGAGAAGGCACAAGGCATTTGGAGCAATCCAATAATCAAAAAGAAAAAAGTAGCCTAAAAAGGCAGTAGTCCGTTGGCAACTCACGGACTCAAAAGGCTTTGGTAATTAGGCGACCTCTATCGCTAATAGTTGCGAGATTATTAGTGACAAGCCGAGCCTGTATCTAAGCAAGTTTGTGTTCTGGTTAGTGCAAGCTAACGAGCCACCAAGCCCCAGAATTTATTCTGGGGTAGTTGACATCGTAATAAATTGTGCGTTTTAACCGAGAACTTAATTCTCCGAACGTATCATTTTCTTGTTTAACAAAGATATATTGTTTTGCAATTCTTTTTAGTAAAACAGTAGTATCTTTAAACGTCGCAGTATTTTGATCAAACCAGCTGCTTAAATAATCGTTGGCTAAAGTTCGATCATTTTCATAATCAGTCTTAGATAATAGTTCTTCTAGGAAATGTTTAACTTGATCAGGTACACTCTCAAACAGTAGAATTCTGCTTTCAAATTCAGGTAACTTTTCCTTTAAATCATGGAAAAATTCATTTCTAGTTTCAATTCCAGAAGTAACCACAAAAATCTTGGGTTTTAACTCAAGGTCTGGACTTTTTTGTAAAATCTCAGCGATTTTTTGAATCACTGCATGTGTTTTACCTAATCCAGTTGTTTGTTCAATTACTGATAGATACGTCCCTTCTTTTTGAGATAAAAGATAGTCTAATGCCTTTTTAGTAGAATTGGATTCGACTTTCATTTTTTCTTCTCCTTAATTTAAATATATAAATTGGAGGTCCTCCTTGTTTAATCGCACATGTGTTCACGTGCCATTATATCAAACACCTGTTCAAATGCAAAAATTTTTATAAAAAAACGATTATGTGATATACCACATAATCGCTATTGCTATAAATACTTCGATCCTTCTGTAATCGATAGTTTAGCCATTCTATCATAATTTTCAGCAATAAATTGTCTTACCCATTCTGAATTTGTCTTAGAGTAATCACGTAAGGCCCATCCTATTGCTTTGTTAATGAAAAACTCTTGACTGTTCAAATTATTTTCGATGATCTGAGCAAGTAAGTCAGTGTTCATTTTCTTTTTACGTAACAATTGATGTTCTATTGCTACACGTCTTACCCAAAAATCAGAATCTGTTGACCACTCAAGCATCAGTTCATTAATTCTTGCATCTCGTAAGCCAAGATCACCAATAGGCTTAATTAGACTATCGACTGTATCCCACCATTGTTTAGTTCTGACAAAACGTTCAATTCTATCAATATCGTTATAAGTAAGATATTTTTTCATTGCAATTAAATAATCACAAACAAAATATTGCATCTCTCGATATTGATCTTCCCAAGCTCGATTTAATAGATTCCAGTCTATTTTCTTCTTTTTCTTTTCTCGCAATAAAAAATCGTGATAGATCTTTCGTCGCTCGGGTGTATGCAAACCATAAAATTTAAACTGATTTCGCATATAACCTGCTAATTGTTGTGCTTGTTCAGGATTAGCTTTTTCTTCAAAATTCGTTTTTAGTTCTTGATAAAACAATTTGAACAATCCTTTGTTCTACTACCATAAAAATTCAACAATTTTATTAATTACTTGATCATTATTAGGCAAACTGCCATGATCAGCTTTTACTCCAGTAAACTTGATTGCTTGATATTTACTACCAGAAGTTAAATATTTCAATGATAAGGCAGAAGCTATTTCAACTACTCCATCCCCGCCATTGCCGATATCTCCATAAATATTAAGAATCTTCACTTTATTTGTTTTGTAAGCTGGACGAGCTTTTAACATTTGCTTGTATGTTTGATTCATTTTATTTGGTTTGCCATTTTTATCTAGTTTTAACCCTTTGGGTTGACGGAAGCTTGGCGGCAATTCTTGGAAATATGCTCCATCATAATGCCCTGCTATGCTCACTTGTTTAACTAACCGTGGCATATTTTTCTTTTGACCATTTTGAATCATGTAGTAAATTATCGCAATATTGCCTAAAGAGTAGCCAATCATATTAACTTTATTGATATGGTATTTCTTCTGCAAGGCTTTGACTACGTTGCTAGCATAAATTCCATTACGTGAAAAGTCAGGTTGTGTATTGTCCTTGAAATTGACTTCAACGATTGGATTTTTAGCATCCTTTTTAATCCTGCCTTTTAATTTAATTTTTCCCGTCTCATCTACATTTGCACGAATTACACTATTTGTTTTACCAGCTTCTTTAGCAGCATCGACTAACGGCTTTTCATTCTTATAACTACCCATTAATCCGTGAAAATATAATGTAGGAGTATCTTTAAATCTCGGTTTAGGCTTAACCATAGTGGTTTTGCTTTTATGTACTTGCTTTTCTTTTGAACTATTATTGCAAGCTGCCAGTAAAGGTATCGACAATAACAACATGATAAACAGATGATTTATTTTTCTCATTTTTGACTCGATTCTATTTTGCTTTATTGACTAAATAATCTCAGATTTGTGTTAAAAAAGTCAATTTTTCGATTTTTTCTTTTATTTTGATCATATGTTTGGTATATTTTATACGAACGCAAGTTTTTTCAGGAGGAGACGAATGAGTAATTTAATTAAAAAGCTATATCATCAACTTGTGCTTATAAAGAGCAATGTTCGACCTTTATTATTTTTGTTGATGAGAGTATTTCATACAAGAAGCAAGATGATCAGATGACTACTGATAGGTTTATTGCTGCCTTTTATATGATAGATGCTCAAAGAATGCAGGCATTAAATCAGCTTTATAAGGAGATTTACCCTAACAATAATAAACGAGAGAAAAAGAGTAATTCCGTTTCTGATAGAATCAATCGGAAAGCCTTAGAAGTGGCTAAGCCCTTTTTAACATCAGCTTTGATATTAGAACGTCCAGCTTGTGATCTTAATCAATTTACAGATATTAAAGAACTGATGTTTTTGTCACTAGAACTTCTATCATATATTCATCCAATTAAGACGCTTTTACTGGAACTTAAAAAATGCATCAATTCTTCACAAATTAAAGTATATGTTGTAATTGATGAGACCTCACAAAATCATGTTGATCCATGTCTTTTATTAAATTGAACTCTGCTACAGGATATTGCCAAGAACATTAGTGATGAGGAGGTTAAGTTTGAGGTTAATTATTATACTGAAAACAGTCGAAAAAGTTATGGTATCCAAGTTGCTGACATGTTGGCTGGAGCCTATCGTAAAGAAATGGTATATCAAAATCAAATTGATGCAAATCTCATTCCCTTTCCTTATCATCGTTTGACCTTAACTTCTGATTTAAAAGAAAACTCAAAGTTCTTAGAAACATTAGGCTATGTTGTTTATAATAATCAACTGGCAAAAACACAAATTATTGAGCCAAATAGTAAACGTAATTCACTAATTATAGTCCAAAGCGTAATTAACTCAATAAAGAAATTAGTTAAGAAAAGAAAACAAATCAGACAGGCTAAACAAGTTGATCATTTTAAAAGATCGAATCAGCTACTCTTAAATCTAAGCACACTTGATAATAAGAAAAAGCGGCAAAAAGTTATCGCTCTTTGTAGTAAAATGAACAAAAAATTGTGCCACTATGCTAAAAAATCAAGCTTAAAGCCCACAACTATGTGGTAACATTGAGCAAAAAAGTAGATTCTAAACATTACCAAAAGACTTTAAAAAACTTACGCAATAACATCAAGCAATTGAACAAAATATGTCGAGAGTCAAAGTCACGTAATAATATCATTCTTGAATTAAAAGTGTTTAACAAAGAGATTAGTAAATACTGTTAAGATAAAATTTGAACAGATAGCAAATATTAAGGAGATAAAAATGACAAAAATTGGAGTAATTGGTGTAGGACAAATGGGTAGTGCTATTATTAAAGGACTAAAAAAAGATGCAACGAATAAAATAATTGGAGAAAATCCAGTTAATCCCCGTGTCAGTAGATTAGCAGAAAAACTAGATTTTAAATTAGTCCATGCAATACATGATTTAATCAACTTGGATCTAGATTATGTATTTTTAACTACTCCAGCTAAGATTACACTTCAAATCATCCCTGAACTAATTAATCTGGACGCCAAAACCACCATTATTTCTTCGGTAGCTGGTGTTGGGTATAATAATTTGGAAAACATTTTACCTAATCATTCAATTATTAGAATCATTCCTAATACTCCAGTAGCGATTAATGCTGGCACTATTGGATTGTTTATACCAGCTAATATCTCTAAAATTAATGCTGTGAAAATAACTCATTTTTTAGAACAACTAGGAGATGTAATTTCTGTTAAAGAAGATCAATTAAGCATTGTAGGGACTATTGGTGGCTGTGGTCCTGCCTTTGTGGATGTTTTTCTTGATGCGCTTGGGGATGCTGGCGTTCTGAATGGTCTTCCTCGTAATCTAGCTAATCAATTAGCTGCCAGCATGGTTAAGGGCTCTGCTACTTTGGCTAGTGATAGTAAAATAGCCCCTGCTTTATTGCGTGATCAAGTATGCTCACCCGGTGGAACTACTATTAAAGGTGTAACTAGCTTAGAGGCGAATGGCTTTCGTCATGCTGTAATCGAAGCTGTTAATCAAGCAAATCAAAATTAAAAAATGGGCGTAAAATTCTCCGTCCATTTTTAGTAAGTAATTATTTAGTTTTTACCTAACCAATGCATATTTTGATGATTCTTTTTACGCCAGATATATTCAATAATAAAACTAATCACTAATAAGAAGATGACTGCAATCCAAGTTAAAATTTCACCATTTATGATAGTTTGAGCAAAAAGCAATGCGAATAATACTAAGTTAAGAATAACAGCAATTACTAATAAAAAGCGGTTAGCTCCCGTTTGTTTTACCAAACGCAAATGTCCTACGTTAACCATAGCATATACAAGCAAAAATGCTAAACTTGCCATTTCTCCTACTGATGATAATGGGAAGATGACTACAAAAATACAAACTAATAAGCTAGTAAAAACTAGCCCCCGTGTTCCACCAAAGTGAGTCATTGCTCAAAATTTAGATGGAATTTAATCTACTTTAGCAATTCTTATGCCCAAATTTTCACAAAAGTTCAACAAATCTTAAAAGTAAGAAAGGAAGAATTTTCAGCTATAGATCTATATTGGGATAACTTTAACCCAGCATATGATGCGCGTGAACTTTCCTTATTTAAAGCTGGTAAAACCAGTGATCCTAACGTTAAAAAATATCAAAAGCTTTTGAAAGAAGCTAATCGCCGTATCTTTATCTTCCCAGTTTGGTGGAATGATACCCCTGCAATTATTAAGGGCTTCATCGATAAAGTCATGAAAAAACAATTTGCATATAATGTTGGTGCTACTGGTGTCATTGGGCATTTAAAGAATATTCAGCGTGTTGAAGTGATGACGACTCTACCTCACCCACCTGGTATTTGAAAATGTTCTGCGGTAGTGCCATTAAAAGTGTTTTCATCAATTCAACCTTGAAATAATTAGGGATGAAACATATCAAATGGTTAAGCTTTGGCAATATTGATAAAAGTTCTGCTCAAAGAAGAAAACAATATTTAGAATCATTAGTCCAAAAGATCTGAACAAAAGCACGTTACTAACTAACCAGTAACGTGCTTCTTTCTATTCTGCTATATCCAATCTCACTCTGTGATCCGTCACCTGCTCAATGAAGTATTCGTCATGTTCAATCAACAGCATGGCAGGTTTGACCTTTTTCAATAATTCAATCAGTTGATCTTGATTGAAAACGTCTAGATAATTTGCTGGTTCATCCCATAAATACAAGTCGGCTGGTTCAACTAGAGATTTAGCCAGTGCTACTCGTTTTTGCTGTCCCATACTCATCTCTTCAATCGGTGTCACAAAACTTGCTCGTGGAAAGCCCATCTTTTTCAAATTATTGAGTAATTCCTCATAAGAAATTTTATGTTCATATGCAAAATTGTGTAAAGTGCCATGATATTCTGTAAAATTTTGTGGCAAATATGAAATCGATAAACCATTTGCTAGTTCATACTTACCTTGATAAGTGACTGAAAATGTTTTATTTAACAACATTTTCAAGAAAGTCGATTTGCCAGAACCGTTCTTTCCTTCAAGAGAAACAATACCGTGATTTTTAACCACTAAATTTAGATCTTTAAATAAATTTTTACCATCTATTTGCAAATCAAGATGTTGCGCTTCAAGTAAAGTCGAATGGTAATTAGATTGAAAATTCATTGTCAGTTCTGGAATATCTTCAATGTTAGTCATCAAGCCTTGTTTTGCTTGAATATCATCGTTCATTCTTCGTTCAACATTTTTGGAGCGCTGCATTACTTTAGCAGCTTTATGACTGTAAAAGCCCTTATCAATATACGCATGAATTTCATTAGAGTGAGCCTTTGCGTTCTTTTGATTTTCAGATTTACTTGAATATCCCTTTAGACGTAAACGACTTTCATTCAATGTACGAATCTCGCCTTTCAGCTTCTGATTCTTCTCGCGGTTAAACTGATCTCTTTTCTGCTTCGTATCTTCATATGCAGTAAAGTTTCCCTGGTACAAATGAATCTCCGTATTTTCAATCGCCAAAATATGATCGGTTACTTGATTCAAAAAATCACGATCGTGACTAACCACGATATAGCCCTTTTCATGCTTACCTAGATAATTGCTAATCTCTTTTCTACTGTCTTCATCTAAATGATTTGTAGGTTCATCAATTAAGGCAAAAGAATCTTTATCTGTAAAAGACAATGCCAGTAAAACTTTAGTTTGCTCACCACCACTTAAAGTATTAAACGGCTGCCATAACAAGTTGGGGTCGACACTCATTAAATTCAACTCACGTTCTAATTCCCACTCTTCGAAAGCAACCTGCTTCTGTAACTCATATAAGGTAATATTCTTTTGATCCTCAACTTTAATTGGATAATATGAAAAACTTATCCGAGTTTGAATCTCGCCTAGACCATGTAATTTTCCACGCAGCAAGTTCAAAAATGTTGTCTTACCACGTCCATTTCTGCCCACAAGTCCTAGTTTCCAAGTACTATCTAAGTTTAAGTTCAATTTATTAAAAATATTTTCACTGCTATCATCATATCTGAATGATAAATTTGAAATTCTAATGTTGCTCATAAAATCGCCTCGTAAAAAAGAGCCTACACTTCCGACAAGTGCAGACTCTCCTTCAGTATTTTACGCATAGAAAAAGAAGGTATCGCCTATCCTTAATCTTGTCAAAAGTGCATAGTCTCTCCGTCATAAACCTGGAATAATTATTCAACTATGCTTGAATTTGCAAGATTAAAGACGCAATGGCGACCCTTCTTTCCATAAAATGAATTTCAATTGATAAAATTAGTATAACATGAAGATATTAGATTGGCAAGTTGTTTTGGATACTTTGATACTATTTATCCTTCTATCTTTTTACCATCTATATATTTTCTTTCGGCATTGATTTTCATCTTTTTTACAATATCTTCGCTCAAATCGCTGCCTAGCATTTCAGAAATTCCTAAGAGAAAAATTGCTACATCAGCTAATTCTTCATTTATGTTGTCATGATCGTCTTTTAACCATGCTTGAAATAATTCATTAACTTCACCATACAGTAAAAGCAACTCAAATTTTACATCGGTAGTATTGAAACCATGATTTTTCTTATTTTCGATAACTACTTTTTGTAATTTCTGCGTATCAATAATCGAACTAGCATTCCCCTTTATCTTTTTACTACGTCATTCATCACAACTTCTAGTTCATCTTCCAAACTCATGTCAATCGTGAATTTCTTTTCGGGAATAAAACCAATATAATCCTTCTGTAGCCACCATGAACGCATTTTTTCTTCGCCAAAAGAAGAAATATGCCGTTCTTGATGCCTTTTCATTGTTTCTTCAAAAGGAATGTCAAAATAATAGGCATTAATTCTGTCTCCAAATAATTCTTTTGCTTTCTTAAACACTGGAGCATACCACTTAACATTCAAGATTCCCTCTAAAATTACGTAGTCACAATGCTCATAACCATACCCCAATAAATCCATCAACAAAGAGATTGCTGGATTATCAGCTCCATCTTTTGCATTAAGCATTTCTCTTCTGACGGTATCCTGAGGGATGAGTAAGGTGTTTTTGCCTAATCGCTTTTGAATCCTTTTAGACAGAGTGGTCTTACCACTTCCTGAGTTACCTCTAAGAATTATTAAATTAGACATAGCGTTAACTCCTTAATTATAATTAATAGCATTTTTTGATACTATTATTTTTTCATTACTTATAGACACAGCAATTAGCTTTATTTATAAATCGTTGTCCATCAGTCAACTCCCATTCGTGAAAACAGGCATCTCCAGAGGTAAATTTAACATTTGAATTCATAGGTAATTTTAGAAAAGATTCATACAATCTCATGATCATTCCACCATGAGAGACAATAGCTATTGTACTTTTAGAATCATTCTCTGTTATAACTTTAGATAAAAATGATTCCGCCCGCATTCTAAAATGCAATTCGGTCTCCTGTTCATAATTCGAGGTATGAATAGGTGTCGGAACATTAGGATACTTAGCGTAAGCTTCATTATATGGTAACTTTGCTCTAAGACCATTGTTAAATTCCTTAAGTTCATCGGTTTTATTCAAAGAAAGATGTGTATTTGCCGCTAAATACTCAGCAGTTTGAATTGCCCGATTTAAAGTACTGACATAAATTTTGTCAAAAATATAATTTTCAGCGAGATAATTACAAGTGACTCGAGCCTGCTTACAACCTAACTCCGTTAGATTATAATTTGCCCAACCTTCACACACTTTTAAAATATCCGCTTCACTTTGACCATGACGTAGCAGTATTAATTTCATTCATATCACCTTTATCTCAACATCCCTAAACTAAATATTTTTTCATTCTGATCGTTAATTCAAAATGAAAGTTACAGGAACTAGTAAGATCCTTTTATATTCCTTAATTTACTAATTAACTGTGTCCTCGACAGTTGCATCCCTATCAAATTCATATTCAAATCCTCGGATAGTCACTATCGGAACCATATTGCCTCTTTGTCCCATCAGCAATCCAGCGGAAGCAGCATGCATATCACAGATAGTTTCAACATTAATTTTTCCGTTACTCTGAGTTTTTCGAAGACCATTTATTCCATAAAGCCCAACTTTGAACACGTTCAAATTAGTGCTGTTTCTACAACTAGTTTATCACAAGCAATTAAAAGCAAAAAGTTTGATGTAACTCAAGTACTTAATATGCAATATGATGAAGTAAAACATACTAAAGGTGTCAACTTTGTTGGAGAAAAGGGCATGACTTATAGTTTTATTGCCTTTAAAGTTGGAAAATGGGATGAAAAACTAGGTAAAAATGTTCAAAATCCACATGCTAAGATGAATAATCTGTCCTTACGAAAAGCTATGCTTCATGCAATGAATATCGATCAAGTTAACCAGAGATTCTTCCGTGGATTAGACTACCGCGTTAATTCATTAATTCCTGCTCAATTTGGTAAATTTCATGATGCTAAGGTTCCGGTTTATTCCTCTAATTTAGAAAAAGCAAATAAATTATTAGATCAAGCTGGCTATAAAAAAGATAAGCAAACAGGATATCGTCTACAACCTAATGGAAAAAAGTTAACTATTAATTTAGCTGTTCACGTTTCAGATATTAATGTAGAAGCTTTATGGACAAACTATATTCAGGAATGGAAAAAGATTGGTTTGAAGGTTAAGTTTTTAACAGGACGTCCAATGGGGTTTAATAATTGGATTAATGCAATTAAATCAAGTGATCCTAGAATTGATGTTTTATCTAATGCTTGGGATCCATCAGGTGATTCCTCTCCTGCTGTATTCTATGAAGAAAAAATGCCTTATAATTTTGCCCTCTTTGTTTCACCAATGAATAAATAAATTATTAGATGAAATTGATTCTAAAAAAGCATTTAATGAAAAATACCGCGTGCAGAAAATGCATGAATGGCAACATTGGATGTATAAAAATGCATATGTCGTACCAACAACTGGTACTTATTCAATCACTGCAGTAAATTTAAAAATTACTGGATGGTCGCTTAAACCTTCAGCTGATGTTTGGTATGAAGCTGGTTTTAGCAAGAATTAATAAACCTACATTATAATCCAATTATAAATATTCTTCCCACCGGAGAACAGACTTGTAAGAGCAATTGATACACTTCATTAGGTCTTTGAAGAAGTGTATTGGTTTGCTTTTTTTAGTTTTAGAAAGGAAAGAAGATGACGTGAATTTACTTAATATTAGCAGGATTATGTGAAGTTTGGTGAGCAACAGCAATGAAACTTAGCGATGGAGTTCATCAGATTGGCTGGGCTATTATCACTATCATTGGCATGATAGCTAGTTTTGCAGGCTTAATTATTGCTTCGAAGCATTTACCTATTGGAATCGCCTATCCTGTTTGAACGGGTATTGGTGCAGTGGGATCTGTAATTGTAGGAGCTGTTCTTGTTCATGACCAGATGAATTGGCTTACCTAGATATTTGTAATTTTGCTTATTATTTCTATTATCGTAATAAAGATTTCTACATGAAAATAGCATAAAAATACTCTGCAACTAACAGCTTTTGCTTAATAGTTACAGAGTATTTTTTATTCAATTTAATTTATTAAACAATCTTATCGTAGCCTAATGCTTTTTGTGCAACTAAGTTTACCATGTTCCATTGACGATCGAAACTTGGTGAGAAGAAGAAATCAGCTTCAGCTAAATCTTCTAACGTCAATTTTTCTCTAATTGCAAGAGACAATACGTTAGCTTGACCTGTAATGTCATATGTCGACAAAGTGGAGCCACCTAAAACTTGATGGCTGTTCTTGTCATAGACCAATGAAATGTAAATTTCTGGATTCTTGTCTGCTGGAATGTAATCTGGTCTCAAGGTATCCTTCAATGTAATTTCTGCCACATCCATACCAGCCTTTTCTGCATTCTTCTTGTTTAAACCAGTAGTTACAGCATGCATGCCAAATGCTTCTAGCACTTGTGCACCAACAATTCCAGTAAATGGTCTGGATGGTGTTAATTCAAATAAGTGCTCAACAACATATTGTGCTTCATGACGAGCAGCAATGGCAGATGGGATTGGAACCCGACGGTTAGCTGGAATACTATATGGGAATACGGCATCCCCAATTGCATAAATATTTGGTACATTGGTTCTAAAGTATTCATCAGTCTTGATATAACCATTGTCATAAAGATCAATAGTGCCATCAAGCCAATCTGTGTTTGGCTTAACTCCAATTGCTTCAATTACTAAATCAGTTGGAATATCACCATGATTAGTTTTAACTGCTTCAACACGTCCGTTACCAGAAAAGCCCTTAACCATAGTATCCATTGCTAGGTTAACGCCATTTTTAGTTAAAACTTTTTCAAAAACATCAGTGTAGGTATTGTTTAAATATTTCTCAAGTGGCTTCTTACCACCATCAATTAAAGTTACGTTCTTGCCAGCTTTGCGCATAACTTCTGCTGCAGCAATTCCATTACCAGCGCCGATGATTGCTACGTTTTTAATACTATCATCGTTTTTAGCTACTTCAATCTCTTTTGCCCAGTCGTAACCACGCATTAAAAGAACATTCTTTAAGTCACTGCCAGGTACTGAAAGCTTCGCTGGATTTACACCAGATGAAATAATCAATTTATCAAAATGAAAATCTTTCTTTTCTCCTGTTTTAACATTTTCGGCAGTTACAGTATTGGTGTAAGTATTAATTGCGGTGGCCTTAGTATTGTTATACATGTGGCCGCCTCTATTCTTTAAATCCTCGGCTCTGAAATTACGAACATCATTAATGCCAGTAGTTTCACCTTCAAGATAAAGCTTCATTCCACAAGACATGAATGAAATATAATCAGATTGTTCTAGAACGGTGACATCAACGTTGTCATAGTGATTCAAAATTTCAAAAGCGGCCTCATGACCACCATGAGAAGCTCCGATAATAACTATTTTTCTCTTATCCATAAAAATCCTCCTAACTTTTTAGATTGAATGTTGGCTTTGTAACACTTTTACCCTAACACTTACTGTTACCAAAGTTAATTGATATGACTTAGAGCTAGATAATTTATGTTCACAAAAGAATTCCATTATAATTGATTCTAAGAAGGTGATTTAATGGTTGCTAAATTTATTACAGATAAAGATCATGCAAAATTATTTATCATTTCAGATACTCACTTAATTGCCAATCAATTGCATGATAATGGATCAGCCTTTCAACGGATGAGAGATACGAGTGCTGGAAAAGATTTGGATTATCAAGAAATAGCTTTAACAGCTTTTACTCGCAAAATAATTGAAGATAAGTCTACTGCACTAATTATTACCGGCGATTTAACCTTTAACGGTGAATTAGCATCAGCTAAAAAACTACGATCTATTTTTTCTCCATTAAAAGCGGCTGGTGTTCATCTTTTTGTTGTACCTGGAAATCATGATATTTATGATGGTTGGGCCCGTAAGTTTGAAAATGAAAAGGAATTGTACGCACAACAAATTAGTCCTTTTGACTGGAAAGCAATTTTTCCAGACGGTTATAAAAATACTGATAGTGCAGAATTGTTTTATAGTGTGAATTTAAATAGCCAGTATCACTTAATCTTTTTAGATTCTAATATTTACAGTCATCAAGGACTTACTCCAATTACTAATGGAAGAATATCCTCCAAACAATTGCAATGGCTTGAAAATGACTTAGAAAAAGCTAAAAAGAACAATCAACGCAGTTTAATATTTATGCATCATAATTTATATGACCATAATCAGGTTATTCATGGTGGTTATACTCTGGATAATACGTCAGAGTTACAAAAATTATGCACTAAATATAAAGTGACCGCTGTTTTTTCTGGACATATTCATGCGCAGAATATCGTTCGCGGTAATTCCTGTTCAACTCCAGATATAGCTAGTTCTTGTTTTGCCATGACAGATCAAGGCTATGGTGTTGTTGGTCTCTCACCTGCTCGCTTTTCTTATCAGCGTCACAGTTTTAACATGACACATTATTTAACTGATAAGGAAAAAGCAGAATTACCAACCGAAAATTTTCATCAATATTTAGCTGGGCTATTTAATTTCACCAATCACACTCAAATGAGCTGGCTCTATAAAGCAGTAACTGATCGAGATGAACAAACAGCAATAACTCAATTTATTGATGAATTAAACTGGAATTTCTTTATTGGAAAAAGCAACTATTCTGAAAAACAAAAAGCTCAACTTAAAACTAATCATGCTTACCAGCTAATTGCTCAAAAATTACCGGAAATGAAAAACTATCTTGATTCACTACTGGCAGTAAATCAAGATAGTTGGCATTTAGATATTGATTTTTAGATTAATTCTGCCCATCAAAATAATTTTAAAGAGGTAAAAAATATATTGGATGTAGTCTTGGATTCATAGACATATGTATCAAAACTATTTATCTCGTTTTAAGTTTTTATTGTATCGCTTAAATAATACAGGATAATAATTATCAAAGTAATTCAATAAAGGATGATGAGATGAATAAAAAAATATTTAGTTTGGATGGTAATCAATTAAAGACAATAGCTGTTATTTTCATGATTTTCGACCATGTTAATACCTATTTATTCAATCCTAGAAGGTAACAATATCTTAGTCACTTTGACAATTTTTTTAGGATTAATTTGGAGTTTAGAATTATTTAGAGAAAATAAAAAGCGCGGTGCTATTTACTTCTAACAATTATCTTAGGAATTTTTAGCTTACCTTTTGAAGGTGGATTATATCTTTTACCAGTTTTATTGATCTTCTATTTTGCTTATCATAAGTTGACAGTCGAATCAATTGGCATTTTTATTTGGTGTTTTTTGATTTTAATTAAAGCAATTCATAATGCTCAAGTCGCTAACATTAGTTTATACTCTTCCCTAACCTTTGATAGTGAGTGGATGATGATTGCTGTCATCCCATTTATACTTCTTTACAATGGTAAGCGAGGCAAAAAGAGTTTGCTAACTAAATTTTTCTTCTATATTGTCTATCCAGCACATCTGTGGATTTTAATGATGCTTAAATATTGCTTATTAGGCTAAAAAATAGGATGATTGTAGTTTTTATATACAATCATCCTATTTTTAATTATTAATATAAAAATTCTATCCCGAATTACGAAGTCCTGAGGCCACACCATTAATAGTAATTGGAATGATACTTTGGAAGACACCTTGGATTTCGTCTTCACGATCACGTTTGATCATTTCTAGTTGAATGTAATTCAAAATATTAAAGTATGGCATTCTAGCTGCTAAACTGTTCTTCAAGTTTGGTGCATCATTAAGTAGATCATCGTGTCCTTCAATTTGAAGAATGATTTGTCTAGTCAATTTCCATTCTTGATAAATAATGTCAAAGACTGCCTTTGTTTTTTCATTTTGACATAGTTCAGCATATTGCTTGGCAATTTCCATATTAGATTTTGATAAAACCATATCCACATTAGAAAGTAATGAATGGAAGAATGGCCAGCCTTGATACATCATCTGTAATTCTTTTAAATTACTTGGATCAGCATCGATAAAGTGTTTAAAGGCAGAACCTACACCATACCAGCCTGGGAGCATTACCCTACTTTGTGACCAAGAAAATACCCATGGAATAGCTCTTAAGCTTGAGAAGTCAGACAGTTTCTTTCTCGAAGCTGGACGTGAACCAATATTAAGATTTGAAATCTCTTTAATTGGTGTTGCTTGCAAGAAGTAATTTAAGAAATTTGAATTCTCAAAGACTAATTTCTTATAAACTTCATTACTTTCAGTAACGATTTTATCCATTGATGAACGGAAATCTGCAATATGGTCTTCACTAACAATTTGTTTAGAAGTGATACGATCGACTGTGGCTGAAACTAGCATCTCTAAATTATAATATGCAGTATCTTTATTGCCGTACTTGTTTTGAATAATTTCGCCTTGTTCAGTCATTCTAATACGATCATTGATTGACTTAAATGGTTGTGCGGTAATTGCTTCATAAGATGGACCACCACCACGACCGACAGTACCACCACGGCCATGCATATAAGTAATCTTAATGCCTAATTCTTCACCGATAGCAGTTAAATCTTTTTGAGCCTTGTAAAGATTCCAGCATGAAGCTAAGTAGCCACCATCTTTGTTAGAATCTGAGTAGCCTAACATTATTTCTTGATAATTGTGTTGAGAAGCAAGCCATTTCTTAACAATGCCTAAATTCAAGTATTCTTTAATGATATCACGTGCATTGTTTAAATCTTCAACGGTTTCAAATAAAGGTACAACTTGAATTCGAGCATTTTCGTTGTCGCTCAAGTCATACTCCTTGAGCATGATTGCTTGTTCCAACATATCTGAAACACTTTCAGTATGAGAAATAATATGTTGCTTGATCACATCTTCGCCTAAACGATCCTTAAGATCACGAGCAGTTTTGTAAATCTTCAATTCTTTTTGCAATAATTCTGATTTAGGCTTGTTATTTGAGTGCAAATTACGAGGATCATTATTCAATTCGTTAAGTAAAAGACTTACCTTCTCCTTTTCGCTTAAGTCGCTATAATGATCACAAATTTCTGCACTCTTAAGTAGTTCTGCAACACATGCTTCATTAACACTAGAATCTTGTCGCATATCGATTGTAGCTAAATGGAAGCCAAAAACATCAATTGCTTCTAAAATTTCAGTGAAATAACTCTTGACTACTGCTTGATCGCGATTTTCCTCCAATGAACGCTTAATAACTTCTAGGTCTGCTTTAAATTCTTGCGCATCTTCATAAACAGGAATCTGATCTAAATGTTCAAGATCACGTTCTTTAAGGAAACTATGTTGATTAGTGATATTTAGTAATTTTTGTTCAGTACGAACCAAACGACTTTCAATATAGTAGAAAGCACGTCTGTATGGTTCATTAGTTCTGAATGGCGAATCATCATTCGATAATTCAGATAAATGCATCACTTCAGTTGAAGGCTTCATATAAGAAGTGGATAAAGAAATCGAACGATAAAGTTGATTGATTTGTTTGATGTAATATTCAAAAATGACTTGACTTTGAAGTGTTGCACTTAATTTCAAAGTATCTGCAGTAACATATGGATTACCATCTCGGTCGCCGCCGATCCACATCCCCATTGTAATAGGTGTAGCATTAGCAATATCCAAGCCATGCTTTTTAGCTAATTCCTTATAACGAGCAGTAAACTTAGTAATTGCAGGAATTAAGGACTTAGGATAGTAAGTCAATACGTTGGTAATTTCGTTGGATACCTTCAATTTATGGCCACGGATAATATCCGTTTGCATTAAAATTTCGATGCAAGCACGTAATTCTTCTGTCCATTCATCACGATTGATAATGCCATTTTTAACTTCACGATAACTACGCAAGAGAGTGTGAATCTTATCCGTTAATTCAAGCACAGTCTTTCTTTGAACTTGAGTTGGGTGTGCAGTTAAAACAGGGACTACATTTACCTTTTCCAAAATTTCTTTGGCATTCTTCTTTTGCGCAACAATATTAATAGTGTCGTTTAATTTCCCCAAGTAATCTTGATCAGTATTGTTCAATACATTAACTTTGCTGGCTAATTCCACGTCTTCTGAAATATTAATCAAAAGTGGTAATGTAGCAAAATAACGAGCAACGACGATCATTTCACGATTATCTAAACTGGCGATTTGATCTTCAAGTTCTTGATAATTTTTATTTGCAGAAATCTTAATTAAATTTTGAATCTTAGTAAAAAGTTCTTTACCAATTAATTGTTCTGTAGATTCGTTAAGCAAGTCGGTTAAAATCTTAACTTCTTCAGTCACTACATTTACATCGCTGCTATTCTCTAATTTTTTAACAGTCATGTCCGAAATTCCTTTCTACTTTTACTAAGACTAAAATACCATGAAAAGTGTAAAAAATGAATTAAAATAATCCTACGCCCATATAGTCATGGAGGATATGATCTGCGGCTCTCTTCAACTTAAAGTAATTAATATTATTAGAAAATAGCATAATCATTCGTTTAGTCTTGTAATTAGCGACAAAACAACAATTGTATCCAGGGATACTACCATCTGCGCGAATAACATTACCCTTGAAGTACACTCCACCGAAGTAAGCTACTTCCTGATGCTGGGCTTGACGAGAATATTTATTGATCATTTTAGGATCTTTAAGAACACGGTCATAAACAAATTTCCAGTAATCATTTGGTGACATAAATAAATTACCGGCACCAAAATCAGAAGAAGTCGTGATAGTTACTTTATGCCAATTGACATTATTAACCATAGGTTGAGGGACTTCTTTTTGAGACACTTCGGAAAAATCCTTAACCTTGTGAAGATGAAGCGGCTTTGCAAAATTATTTTGAACATAATTATTATGAGTTGTGTTGTTTATACGACTGATAATTGCTGCTAATAATTCATAATCTATGTCTTGATAATCCCAAGTATGAATATGATCATACTTGATGTATTTTAGCATATAAGCAATCTGTTCTTGCTGATTCTTAAGTGGAGATGATGGACGAGCATTATTAATCAAACCACTTGTATGATTCATTAATTCACGAATTGTAATATTCTTACTACCCGGTACTTGAGGAAAATATTTTGATAAAGGTGTATTCCGACTGAGCTGTTTTTGTTCCTCTAGCTGATTAATCGCAGTTCCTGTCATGATTTTTTGAAGAGAAGCAATCGGAAACAACTGATCTGCTTTTACTATCTGCTCTTCGTTAGTAGTTTCATTATTTTTAACGACAATTGGTCGACTTTTATCCTTTTTATCGTTGACTAACATTACACCATTAATATGATGAAACTTCATATATTCTTTAAGCTGCTTAGGTGAATCTCTGATACCACTATCCATCCTGTCGCCCAAAAGTATAACGAATAAAAATAGTAAAAAAGCGCAGATTCCTATCAAGCTGTATAAGAAGAATTTTTTTCGATGCATAGTTGCTCTTTACCTCATTTTTTTACTCCCGGTAACATTTCAAGATCAACTTTACATTTATGATAATCTATTTTGGTTTTAGAAAACAAATTTATTTGTACATTACGCATTTGAGTATAAAAAAAGAAGCAATCAAGCTTCTTCTCTAATCTATTGGCAATTGTTATCAATAAATATCTTTAATCTTTTCAAATCAGTTAATGAAAAATGACTTCTAACTTTTGTTATTTTTAAGTCATTAATATTGGCAATCAAGTATTCTTTTGTATCAATATATGAAGGTTTATCAAAATTATATTTTTCCCAATCAAAAATTGGATAATAGTACTTTCTTATATTTTCACTTTTCTCGGTGTACTTCGATGTAATCTTTAGTAGCCAAACTTTTGCATCGGTTAATTTTATTATTAAAACTAGTCTGCTTTTACCACCTGTTTTATCAGTATATGCTACAAAAACATCCACAATATCGTTAGTCCTCATTCAGCCAATCCTCGATATCTTTCGTTGATTTAGCCTCTTTATGAGGTAATTTTGAAATGGTTTGTACCAAATCTCTTGTTGCTTTTTGTTCTGGCGTTTCTTTCAATTCAAAAGGAATACCTCCCGTTGCAACTACTTTCTTTAAAAAAACATTTATAGCAGTAGTAGTATTGAGTCCAATATTTTTAAATATACCTTCAGCTTGTAAAGCTAAATTTGAATCTACGTTTGCTTGTATTTTTTTGTAAGATGCCATTGAAATCACAGTCTTTCCATGTCTATTATACCATCTATTTGGATCTGTTGTAATCATATGTACTACTGAGGTATCTTAAAGACTGTAGGAAGTAGTTAAATGATCCAATTTTTGTCTTATTTTTAGTAAGAATCAAATATTTCTGATAAAATATTATTAATCAATTTTAATTAAGGGAGAGAAAAATATGAACTTAGACTATAAGAAATTAGCTGCTGCTAAGAAAGATGATATTTTACGCGATTTAGGCGAATTAATTGCCATTGATTCTTCTGAAGATTTAGATAATACTTCTACAGAATACCCTGTTGGTCCTGGACCAGTTAAGGCAATGAAGAAGTTTTTATCATTTGCCGAAAGAGATGGCTTTCATATTAAGAACGTTGATAACTATGCTGGTCGCGTTGACTATGGTGATGGTGAAGAACGTCTTGGCATCATAGGTCACATGGATGTAGTTCCTGCAGGTGATGGTTGGAATACCGACCCATTCAAGATGCTGATTAAGGATGGAAAAATCATCGGTCGTGGTTCCGCAGATGATAAAGGTCCTGCCCTTGCCGCATACTACGGCATGCTTTTACTAAAAGAAGCTGGCTTTACTCCTAAGAAAAAGATCGACTTCATCGTTGGTACTAATGAGGAAACTAACTGGGTTGGTATTGATTACTACTTAAAGCACGAACCTACTCCAGATCAAGTATTCTCTCCTGATGCAGAGTACCCAATCATTAACGGTGAGCAAGGAATTTATACTTTGATACTTAACTTTAAAGATGATAATCAAACGGGCAATGCAAAACTTGAGAAGTTTACTGCCGGTATTGCTGAAAATGTTACTCCACAAAAAGCTTACGCTATTATTAGTAGCAGTGATTTAGCAAATATTAAGAAACAATTCACTAAGTTTTTAGTTGACAATGACTTAGAAGGTAAGTTCGAAATTAATGGCGATCAAGCTAAGATCGAACTTACTGGTCAAGGAGCTCATGCTTCTGCTCCTCAAGTTGGTCGCAATGCTGCCACTTTCTTAGGTAAGTTCCTCAATCAATTCGATTTCGCTGGACGCGACAAGAATTATCTTAACTTCTTAGCTGATGTTGAACATGAAGACTTTAAGGGTGAAAAGCTTGGCGTTGCTCATCATGATGATTTAATGGGTGATCTTTCAAGTGCACCAAGTATCTTTGAATATCAGGCTGATGGTGATGCTATCTTAAAGGATAATATCCGTTACCCACAGGGTACTGATCCAGACAAGATGGTTCAGCAAGTTGAAGAAAAATTTGGTGATATCCTAACTGCTTCATTCAACTCATTTGAAGAACCACACTACGTACCAGGTGATGATCCATTAGTTAAGACCTTACTCAAGGTTTATGAACATCAAACTGGTAAACCAGGCCACGAAGTTGTTATCGGTGGTGGTACTTATGGTCGTCTATTCAAGCATGGTGTAGCCTTCGGTGCTCAACCAGAAGATGCACCAATGGTTATGCACCAAGCTAACGAATACATGAAAGTTGATGACTTGATTGATTCAATTGCCATTTACGCCGAAGCAATTTATGAATTAACAAAAGAAGCTTAAAAACAAAAAGATGATCTTTTTCTCACAGGAAAATGACCATCTTTTTTGTTCTTTTATTCTATTGCTTTAGCTCATTACCAATTCGTTTACATAAGTTAAATTAGTCAACTTGCTATTATCTTGTAATGGGAAAATCTTGTCTGGGTTCAAAACAGAGTTTGGATCAAAGACCTTTTTAATCTTTCTTAATAAGTTAGTATAGTCTTCACCATAGTACCATTCGAACCATTCTAGCATAACCAATACCATGTTCACCAGACATGTTACCATCAAGGGCTTTAGCAGTCTTGTAAAGTTCTGTAATTACCTTATCGCTCTTTTCTTTGTATTCCTCATCACTCATATTGTCTGAACAGAGATAGATGTGCAAATTACCGTCACCGGCATGACCAAAGTTAGGAATTCTCATACCTATTTCTTTTTTCAAGCTCATCTACTGATCCAAAACATCAGGAATGTGATTGATTGGTACACAAATATCTACCTCATCCATCTTAGGCGTTGATTTTTGAATAGCTAACAACAAATCTTCACGACACTTCCAAATGGTCTTTGCTTCTTCTGAGTTAGCATCAAGCACAATTGGTGTTGCTGACTTAAATTGCTTGGTAGTGGCAACAGCTTGCTTTAATTCAGCTTGCAATTCTCCATCGGTGAAGGCGTCAAAACGAAATAAAATAAAGCCATCTCCTGTATCAACTGGGAATTTTTCATTATAGTATTTCTCCCAGAGATCGATAACTTTCCTACCCATAAATTCTACTGTAGTAGGTACTACGCCTGAAGCCAAAATTGCTGGTACTGACTTGATCGCATCATTTAATGTTGGAAATGGAATTAAAGCGTTAATTGATTTTTTTGGTGTTGGATAAAGCCACATCGTTACTTCGGTAACTACACCTAAAGTACCTTCTGATCCAATGATTAAATCTTTGAGTGAGTAACCTGATAAAGATTTAACAGCTTTAGCACCAAACTTGTATAATTTACCATCAGTCAAAACTACTTTCAATTGACGAATGTGTTCACGAGTTACGCCATATCTGACAGACTTTAAGCCACCAGCATCGGTGTCAACGTTACCACCAATTGAAGCCCAGTGCATCGCTGATGCTGGCATGTATGAAAATGGTTTATTTGCTAAGAACTTTTTCAATATCAATCAACCGCATCCCTGCCTGTACAGTCATAGTTAATGATGTTTGATCATATTCTAGCAACTTATTCATTTTAATCATGTCTAGTGAAATACCACCTTCAACTGTCAAGTTGGCTCCCATCAAGCCAGTTGAATTGCCTCTTGGCACGATCGGAATATTGTGATCACTAGCATATTTAACGACTTTTTGTACTTCTTCATTAGTAACCGGTTGAATGACCAAGTATGGCATAGCACGAACGGTCTTGAATTGATCGTGATCCCAGTGCGTAGTTGGATTAGTGATAAGGCGTGCAGGATCAGCAATATAAGAACTTCAAGCTTTCAAATCTTCTTGATTGATCTTATGATACTCCATTATTTTTGCTCTCCTTTTATATACTCTGTTGTTATGTTTAATTAAGTAACTATCGTTATTATAGTTGCTGATGAGTTCGCTTACAAAGTAAGATACACTTACTTTTTACTTAAATAAAAAACTGAATGGTATCCCATCCAGCTCCTTTTAGTCTATTTTACTTACGCCGCGATCTTCAGCATCTTTTTTATCTACTTGATCATTTAACTTCTTTCCAACTAATAAAGCAAATAAACTAACGACTGCGGCTCCTAAACCTAATTTACCAAATTTCTTCATATTATTACCTCGTTTCATATCCTTATATTATATTAATTTTTATTGGCAACACTATTTTTCTGCTTTTATTGGTAAAAGCTTTAATAATTTATAATTTTCATCTATGAAAGTACTTACATTTGCCTTCAAATGAGTTACTCTATTCATGAAGAATCGAGGAAAAATTATGCAAGCATTAGTTTTAACGGTAACTAAAAAATTAGAAGAAAAAGAAGTTCCCACCCCAGAGGTCAAAGATGATGAAGTTTTAATTCATACAGCCTATGCCGGTATTTGCGGCACAGATCGTGAACTTTACAATGGTTTACCAGGTTCTGCTCAAGCAAATCCACCTATTATTTTAGGTCATGAAAACTCAGGGATTGTTAAAGAGGTTGGCAAAAATGTCACCAATATTAAACCTGGTGATCGAGTAACTGTTGACCCTAATATTTACTGTGGTCAATGTTACTACTGTCGTACTTCTCGACCAGAACTTTGTGAACACCTTTCCGCTGTAGGTGTCACTCGTGATGGCGGTTTTGCGGAATACTTCACCGCGCCAGCTAAAGTTGTCTACCCTATTTCAGATAACCTTTCACTTAAGGCAGCTGCAGTCACCGAACCACTTTCATGTGCTATGCATGGTGTAAATTTGTTAAAATTGCATCCCTATCAAAAAGCATTAATCATCGGGGACGGCTTTATGGGTGAATTATTCGTTCAAACTTTAAAGGCAATGGGCGTTCATCAGGTGGATTTAGCTGGTATTTCTAAAGAGAAATTAAAGCTCAATCATGATCATTTTGATGTCACTACTTTTAATACCGCTCAAGGAGACAAGATTCCTAACAATGCTTACGACATTGTAGTAGAAGCTGTCGGTAATCCTATTACCCAAGAAGAAGCAATTGCTGCTACGCGGCGTGGTGCACAAGTATTAATGTTTGGCGTGGCCAACCCTAAGTCACAATTCAAGATTAATTCTTATGAAATCTATCAAAAGCAATTAACGATTCAAGGCTCATTTATCAATCCATACTGCTTTGAAGATGCCATTGGACTACTTGAATCACATAAAGTCGATGTCTTACCATTAATCTCACATGAATTATCTTTAGGTGAAGTTGAGCAATTTACTTCAGGTAAATTAAAGGATGTATCCAAAGCTGTTGTGAAGGTTAATAATTTGAAGTAATTAAAATTAATACTGAAAAAGCTTTTCTATTCACGTATTTTGCATGAGTAGAAAAGCTTTTATTTTTATTCAAATTCTTCTTGTGCAGTGACTAAGTTCTTTCTTCTAAAGACGTGGAATACTAATCCAACTGCCAAACCAACTAATGCAGGTACTAACCATGAAAGTCCCATACTTGCAAGTGGCAAAGAACTTCTAACTGAAGTAACCATTAAACCAAATTGGCTTTGACTAACAACTGCTGGAAATGCTACAACCATGTCACCTAATGCAGGTACTACCGTGAACAAGATTACAAAGAAGTAAACTACGCTATCACGTTTGAACAATGGTGAAAATACTGACAAAAGGATCAGGACCATTGATAATGGGTACAAGAACATCAACATTGGAGTTGACCAAGCGATGATTTGATCCAAACCAAAGTTAGCAGCAAAGAATGATGCTAAACAACTAAGAGCAAGCCATGCGTGATAACTAACCTTTGGGAAATGCTTATGGAAATCTTGTGCAAATGCGGCAACCAAACCAACAGCAGTAGTTAAACAAGTAACAGTTAACAAGAATGCAAGTAATGCTTGACCAAAAAGACCACCGTATTCATTAACGATTTGGTTAAATGCAACACCACCGTTATCTGATACCTTGAAGTGACCTAATGACATTGCACCCATCAAGATCAAAAGTAAGTAGACTAAAGCTACGGCACCCATAGCAACTACACCAGATTTGGCAACCACCTTTGAAACACTCTTTGGATCTTTTTGACCCATTGAACGAACAGCGGTAACAACAGTAACACCAAAAGCCAAACCAGCTAAGGCATCCATAGTGTTATAACCTTCAAGGAAGCCGTTAACTAATGCTGAATGCTTGTAAGCAGCAGTAACAGCAGCAGTTTGTGGATTTCCTAATGGATTAAAAAATGCTACAACGAAAACTAAGAATAAAAGTGCTAAAAATAATGGGTTTAAAACCTTACCAACATTAGACAAGATGTTGTTTTCATGATATGAAAATGCAAATGCTAATAAGAAAAACACAGCTGAAAATACTAACAATGCGACAGTTTGCATATCTTTAGGGATAAATGGTGCTACACCTACAGTAAATGAAACAGTTGCTGTTCTTGGTGTACCAAACAAAGGACCGATAGTCGCATGGATCAATACCATAAATACTACGGCAAAGCCGGCGCCTAATGGTTTACCGATGTCGTAAACACCACCTGCACGGGTGATGGCTACGGCAAGCACTGATAGTAAAGGCAATAACACACCAGTGATCAGAAATCCAACTGCGGCTGTCCCCCAATTCGCACCGGCAAGCTGTCCCAAGTGAAGTGGGAAAATCAGGTTACCAGCCCCAAAGAATAATCCAAATAGCAAAGAAGCAACGACTAAATATTGCTTCCAGGTCAACTTACGAGATTTTTCATCATTCATACACTCGTCCTCCTGAGAATTAAGAATTATCTGACCACAAAAAAGTCCCTCAACCAAAATTGCTTTGATTGAGGGACGCTTCTAGCGTGGTACCACCCTTTATTTATATTGTTATTACTAACAATACCTTTCGCGTGCGGCCGAAGAAACTTCAGCGATACGCAGGCACTATAACGGGTGCTCCCACCATTTCTTACTACAAGATTAAGAAATAGAACTCGAAAGTGATTTTCATTCAATTCTACCTTTATCTCCTCACACCTAACGAGATTCGCTGCAAATTCGAATTAAACTACTCTTCTTTCTCTTTGTTTTCAGATTAATTAAATTGTTAATAATTATTTTAAGCAAATTATCATCAATGTCAACACTTTTTTAATATTATTTTTCACGATCCGATGGCCTTTAACCTTAAAAATCTTTTCTTTCTTAAGTGTTAACTTTTTGATCAACTTGCCTTGACGATTATAGATGAAGAATCTATTACCTTTAAGGCCGTAATATTGTTTGACTAACTTCTTTAAAGCTGGCTTTTTTGTACTCTCTTCAGCAATTTCCTTAATATCTAATGGTTGCTTATTCTTTACATCTGAAGCCGCATATCCTAGCCAAAAATGACTATCTTTGCCGAAATTCCATACCGGACGATCAGTAATATATTGCCAATTATTCTTGCTGTTATAGATATTAGGTAGAACGTAACCCCGATGTTCAATTTTTACCAAGTTATAGCCAAGCGTAAAACTTTTTGTACTTCTTCCATTAATACGGTAATAATCATAAGGATCATGATCAAAATCGTCCAATTGACTTACAAAAGTTACTGCTTGGTCAAAGGTTAGCTTTTGCCCCTTCTTTAAGTACTTATCACTAGGTGCCATAGTAGAATCATTACTGTAGTCATTTGAATTGATGAAAGTTCTGACGTTATTGTTCTTAACTACTCCGGTCGTCTCACCAGTAGTCATTAAATAATTACCATTAACAGCAATTACATCAGCCACTTTCACATAACGATTGCGACCAAGCCTGTAATATTCGTGTCCTTTGATCTTGTAATAAGGGATGCGCTTTTTCTTATTATTTTCATAAAAGTAATATTTACCGTTTTTAGTTGATTTAACTTTGCCAGTATAAGCTAAACTTTGACCACGTTTATCTTAGTAGATAGTCGCTTCCCTTTTGCATTATACAAATAGCCATTGTTAATGACTGTGATCCAATTTTTGCCAGAAATTTGTTTAACATAGTCAGATGATAATAAGCCACTATTACCTAAATTGTATTGCAGTTCACCAAAATAATAGCTGCTTGGATCAAACGGTTTGTACTTAGGTGTACCATAATACTTTAAAACTTTCCCCTTTTTAACCGGGTGTCTCTTGCCGTTAGCAAAATAACTTACGTAAGCTTGAGTTACCTTGATTTTGCCACTAGCGGACTGTCTTGCAGCGTAAACTATATTAGTTTTAAGAAGACTAACTACGCCCGTTACTGGCGCAACAGCTAAAAGTGCTGCAGTAACACTGATTGTAAATTTTTTGTTTAATTTCATTTTGAGCTCCTTTCATAATCAAACAAATATTAACAATTTTGCTAGTTCATCTATTACAATAAGATCAACACACTTTTATGGAGGTATTAGATGAAATACGATTTTACAGAATTGATTGATCGTCATGGCAAAGACGCGATGGCCGTTGATGCAGTAGGAAAATTACCTGGTTTTGCACCATCAAAACCAAAAGAAGGCTTTGATACAATCCCGATGTGGGTGGCCGATATGAACTTTCCTACGGCTAAATCAATTCAAGAAGCAATTATTAAACGTGCCCAGCATCCCCTCTTTGGTTATTTCCAACCAAGCGACGCCTACTACCAGGCAATCATTGATTGGCACAAAAAACGCAAGGGCGTATCAGGTTTAACTAAAGAAGATATTGGCTACGAAAACGGTGTACTTGGCGGCGTCGTTTCTGCCTTAAAAGTCTTTGCAGCACCAGGCGACAAAGTTTTACTTCATTCACCAACTTATATGGGCTTTACTAACGCTGTATTAAGCAACGGTTATCAAATCGTTCACTCACCTTTAATTAAAGATGAAAATGGTACTTGGCGAATGGACTATGAGGATATGGATAAAAAGATTAAGGAAAATCAAATTCATGTTGCGATTTTCTGTAATCCTCATAATCCAACTGGTCGTGTCTGGACTAAAGAAGAAATCACTAAGGCAATGGAAGTTTACGAGAGAAACAATGTCTGGGTAATTTCTGACGAAATCTGGTCTGACCTAATGATGAATGATCATCATTACACTCCTACCCAATTAGTTAGCGAATGGGCCAAAGAGCACACTGCTGCTTTCTACGCTCCATCTAAGACTTTTAACCTTGCAGGTTTAATTGGCAGTTACAGCGTTATTTACAATAAGCCTATCCGTGAACGAATCCAAAGCGTGGGTAAAAAGACTGTTTACAATAGTATGAATGTCTTTTCAGAACATGCTTTAATTGGTGCTTACAGCGACGAAGGAAATAATTGGCTTAATCAACTTTTACCAGTTCTTTCTCAAAATGTAAATCTAGCTTACGATTATGTAACTAAGCATTTCGATGGAGTTTCAACCTTTAAGACCGAAGGAACTTACATGATGTTCCTCGAGTGCACGGATTGGCTAAAGAAACATGGCAAAACGCAAAAAGAATTATTGCAACGTGGTTGGGATTATGGCATCGGCTGGCAAGACGGTGGACTATTTCAAGGCCCAACTTCAATTAGATTAAACTTAGCTTCACCAACTTCTCGCATCGAAGATGCATTTAAACGCATGGACAAATATGCTTTTAATGCAGAATGGTAAAAGAAAAGAACAGAATCGCTTGATTCTGTTCTTTTTATATTTATATTCAATTTTTTAATTAACGATAGTCCTTAAGAAAGTCCATCATCTTATCATAATCTGCATCATGCTTAGCATCATATGCATCTTCAACTTTAACAACCTTGTTGTTTTCAGTAATGATGCGATATTCACGCAAGTCATTCTTTTCGTTAGCAACTACAGTAATTTCACCCTTACCTGGAGTTGAATACAAGGTTGGGTTAAGTACTTCATTTAATTTATCTGATAATTGTTGGTTAAAAGCAATTTGATTCATTTTAATATATCTCTTTTCTTAAAACATTTCCAACAACGTTAGTATAACATTAAGTAGCGTGCTTTACCATAAATAGTAAAGAAATTTACTAAATAAACGTATGTGTTTTACTTAGATTTCAGGTGCGGCCATTAGCCATAACCAATAGCAAGACATCATTATAATTCCTAAAAAAGCAATTAAAGTAATAAATTTTTCAAAAAATCCTCCTACTTTATAACGAAAGATTGAATGATGTCTTCTCTTTTTAACAAATGGAGCCCACCAATCTACTCCCTGCTTACTAAAACTATCTTCAACTAAATGCAAAAAATAGCCTAAAATCAAGCCTAGCCAAATACTGCCCCACCAATTTGGCAACTGCCAAGATCGAAATTCAATGGGAATAAAATGATTCATTAAGAAATACAAACCAATGGAGAAAACTAACCAGCCTAAAAATGAATGAGTCACACCACGATGGCGTAGAAACAAACTAAAATTGATTGGAGATTTACGACTAGTCGTGCTGTTATATTCATCAATATCAGGTAAAGACGCACCCACACCAGTAGCCAATAAAATTATTAAATTAGATGCTGGATCTGCGATAAATGTGTTGCTAGCAATTAATCCCAGCTCAACAAGCGCGATGCTGCATAAACGATGCGAGCGCGTCAGCATTTTAGTCACCTCTTCATTAGAACATATATTCATATTGTACCATACAAAAATAAGAGATGACAGCATTCAATCTGTAAGAAAAAACACACTATCATGGTAATAATGTGCTTAATTTTTTATTTATAAATTTCGCTTACTCTAAGCGGATATAGTCGATCACTATGTCCAGAAGGCATATTTTCCTCTAACAGTAAATTATGCTTGATCAATTCATTTTTCAATCGATTTACTGTAAAAGAATTACAATTCATTTTATCCATCAGATCTTGATCAGGATAAATAATATACATGTTTCCGTCGGAATCTACCCAGCCATTATTTGTGACTGAGTCATCTTCAGTGTAAAAATCATATATAAATAACGAGCATCGGTACTCAGCTTTTTATATTTTGGATTATGGAAGAAAGCTTGTGGAATACCATTTTACTGCTCTGGGTACTCGATTCCTTTTTTGAATTTTTGAATATCTTTATTCATTTTACTAACCTCTTTAGTTGATAAAACGTACCTTTACAATATGTATTATAGTCCTTTCTTAATTTTCATATAAGTAAAAACAACTGTTGTAATATAAAGTACTGTTAAAATCAACTATTTTTAAAATAGAGGTTACTTTTTTAAAAATTATGCATAAACTGCTTGCTTTAAGACCCCTACATAAGGAAGATTACGGTACCAACCGTTATAGTCAAGTCCATATCCTACTAAAAATGCATTAGGTGCTTTAAAGGCATAGTCATCAGCTTTGAAATCTACCACACGTGTCTCTGGCTTATCAAGCATTGAAACCACTTCTACACTCTTAGCGCCGCGCTTTCTCATTACTTCAGTAAGTGTCTTCAAAGTGCGACCAGTATCAATAATATCTTCCATAAAAATCACAGGATGATTAGTAACATCAGATTTAATATCTTGAACAATTTTGACATTACCAGTTGAAGAAGTTCCCGCATAACTTGAGGCCTTGATAGGATCAACCGTTAATTTGAATGTTAATCTTTTGATCATATCACTAGCAAAAAGCATTGCTCCATTTAAAACAGGAATAACAATTGGCTCTTGACCAGCATATTTTTTATTTAAACGTTCAGCCATTTCATCCATCCGTTTATTAAGTTGTTCCTGAGTAAATAATACTTTTTCAATATCGTTGTTCATTATAAATGTTTCCCCTCTTGTTCATCTAATGATCAGATTTTAGCATATATTTTTGACAGATTACAGTGTTTTCGTCTTAAAAATAGATAAAATGCTAAAAATGATATTGTTTTATATGATAATTGTTCGTGTTTTACTGAAACAAAAGCAAAATAAAAAATGGAAATGCATCATGCATCCCCATTTTTGTGTCAACAGATATTATCTTTCTTCCACAAAATCGCTAGTCTTCATCATCTTCGTAGAAATAACCTTATTATGATCTCTTTCGTTTTCAATGCTTAATTCAAACACGGATTCATCTGCTTCACTCATAGTCATCTGGCCATAAAGTGATTCAGTATCAGTTTCCTTAGAGTAAACATTTGAAACTAGTAATTCAATAGCCAGCCTTTCATTCTGCGTCAATTTATTAAGATTTCCTACTTTGACTTTGGCACCATCTAATTCATCTTTAGCTGTCTTAATATTCCAAATCAAATATTGAGCTTGCGCAGCTGACACACTATCCTTATTTAATACGGATTTTGCATCATCAATCGCTTGATCATAGTTATACCGTTTGTAAAAACTAGATAATTTGTACTTAATACTACCTTGTACTGCTATTTGCTTATTAATTAAATCCTTTAAATCTAATTCTTCGCTTTCAGACATAGCAATTTTTGCATTATCTTCAGCCTGACTAGCACTATTAATCGGCTTTAAAAATTTACCGTCAACATATTTTACATCGCTAGCCTTAATAAAAGCATCCCCTATCTTTACCGTATTAATTTTAACTACCTCAGGGAAACTAGGAGATGTCTTCAAATTAGCCATTTTTTGATAATGATTGGTTAAATGGTAATAAAGCTCAGCTTTGTTTTCCTGCTCGTTCCACAAATAGATAGCCCCATTAACCTTTATTGGTGCTAAACTCGTCCAAGCAAAACCTTTAGGCGTAATTACTTTTCCGTTAAATGCATATAATGGTGCTTTACTATTATCTCTTTTGACCTCAACAACGGTTGTATTACGAACATCATAGTTGATAGAGTCCATGTTTTGACGGGCAGTGACATCTCTAGCCCAGATATAATAATCCGTGCCTTTAATATGATAAGCATTAGGGAAACTATTGGCTAACACGTCCATGCCACCTAATTGATCGACAACTAGCTTTTGACCTTTTTTATAGTATTTTCCGGTAGTCAAAGCTCTATTCTTGCTGGCCATAAAAATTTGTGGCGCCTTCGTTTTAACTGTTACCGTAGTTTGATTAAATAAAAGCTTATTACCATCGATAGCATCAACATTTGCGGCTTTAATATATTGGTTTTTACCGATCTTAAAATAATCAGCACCCTTAATCTTGGTTATGGTTAATTGATATCTGTGTGCATTTGAATAATTTTGATAAAAGTACAAGTTATCCGCAAAATCATTTTGACTAATCTTGCCTTGATACTTAACTAATGTACCTTTACGCAAAAGCTTCTTAGTATGCTTACCTTTTTTATTATAAATATAGGCATTATGATTGAGCTTCAATTTATCTTTTTGACTAATTTGCCGTTTGTTAGTGGCTGCTAAAACCGTTTGTGACGGTTGAATCATTCCGACAGTAGGTGAAACTGCTAGTAAAGTGGCTACAGAAGTTAATACAATCTTTTGCTTTAATTTCATTTTTTTACCTCATCAAAATTCACTTATATTTTTAATTATAACACGCAAAAAGCTATAAGTATCACGGATATTCTTAGGCTTGGCCAATAATTCATTATTGATGACTACTGTTTCTGCCAGTTGGGCTTCATAGCTATTAAGAGTAGAAAAGGCAAAAGGCATTGTTTGATATTGTCTAACAGCTAAGTAGTGCTTAGCATGATAATTGCTTCGATTGCGTCCTACATAAGAGTTGTAGACAAAGCGTTGCGCATCATAGTTCAACTTAATGATTTTCTTTTGCTTAGAACTAGGATAAAAGCGTAGTTTGATACCAAAATGATAGGCTAAACTGCTCATTCTTTTCATGATTTCACCTCCTCGTATTATATAAATTAAATCTGTGTTGATTGTCTTTTTAGTTTGTTTATTC
>NZ_PCZD01000049.1:0-13275 GCF_002553975.1 Lactobacillus sp. UMNPBX6 | reverse complement strand
TCTTCATGGCCTTTTTGTTTAACACTTAGTGTTGCACTTCAATTTTAAATCCGGGGTTTTTTTATTTTTTACTTTTTATAATTAAAACTTGGCATAAACGTTATTATAGGATCATGTTTGATTCAAAGAAATTAGTTAAAGTTGTTTCAGTTGCAGTTGCTTCAATGAGTTTATTAGGTGTTAGTGCTTCAGTTAGTGAGGCTGCTACTTTCACTGCTCCAAAGCTTGGTGTTTCAGAAGTTGCTCCTACTAACCCTTCAATCAAGAAAGGCGACAAGATCTTCGTTGTTGTAAAAGACACCAAGAATCAAAAAGTTAACGTTTTAAACGCTAACGGTAAGAAGACCGCTAAGAAAGTTTCAATGGGTTCAACTTTCACTGCTAAAGCAGTTAAGAAGACTAACGGCAAGAAGATCGTTAAGCTCAACAAGAGTCAATGGTTGAACGCTAAGGACGTTGTTAAGGACTAATTTTTTCAGATCAAAACAAATAAATAATTTTTAACATGATGAATATCATAATAAAAAGTGTCTGGGAAAAAACTCAGAAATTTCAAAATCCCATCAAATCTTGGTACATACAAACCTTGATTTAATGGGATTTTTTTGAGTTAAAGCCTAAATTTAGTTAAAAATCGACTTTTTTCCCAGACACTTTTTTTGTCAAAAAAGCAAAAAACAACACCTACATTATTTTTGGAAAATAAAATAAATTTGAAAATAATTTTGTATTATCAAAAACGACTTAACCACAATATATTGATTATAAATAACCAAAAAATCCACATATTGTATCACTGAGCAGACTATGCTATAGTGTGCTCACACATATATTAGATAAAACAATAAATAATGATAGGAGCAAAAAATATGGGTTATTATGATCATTCACAGTCACCAGTTGAATTTGCTTACAATAACAACGGCAAAAATATGCGAGCTATTAACTGGAATGACATTAAAGATGATAAGGATCTTGAGGTTTGGAACAGAGTTACTCAAAACTTTTGGTTACCTGAAAAAATCCCAGTTTCGAATGATATAAGTTCTTGGAATCAATTATCTGATGACTGGCAACAGCTTATAACTCGCACTTTCACTGGATTGACTTTATTAGATACAACTCAATCAAGTGTGGGTGATGTAGCCCAAATTAAAAATTCACAAACTGATATAGAGCAAGCTATCTATGCAAATTTTGCTTTTATGGTTGCTGTCCATGCAAGATCATATGGAACTATTTTTTCTACTTTATGTACTAGTGAACAAATTGAAGAAGCGCATGAATGGGTAGTTAATAATGATGCTTTACAAGCAAGAGCTAAAGCGGTAATTCCGTATTATACAGGCAATGATCCGCTTAAATCAAAGGTTGCCGCAGCAATTATGCCAGGGTTCCTGCTTTATGGTGGTTTTTATTTACCATTTTATTTAGCTGCAAGAGGTAAATTGCCTAATACTGCTGATATTATTAGATTGATCTTAAGAGATAAGGTTATTCACAATTATTATAGTGGTTACAAATATCAATTGGCCGTAAAGAAATTAGCTCCAGCTAAACAAGCAGAAATGAAAAAATTCGTTTTTGATTTCTTAGATAAACTAATTGATTTGGAAAAGAAATATTTGCACGAGCTTTATGATGATTTTGATTTGGTTGATGATGCAATTCATTTCAGTTTGTATAATGCAGGTAAATTTTTACAAAATTTAGGCTATGATTCTCCTTTTACCGCAGAAGAAACTTATGTTTCTCCAGAAGTATTCGCTCAATTATCAGCTCAAGCTGATGAAAACCATGATTTCTTTTCTGGTAATGGTTCTTCATATGTAATGGGAACAGGAGAGGAGACTACAGATGATGACTGGGATTTCTAAAAAGCCATTAGTTGTCTATTATTCTTCAACTTCAAATAATACAGCACGTTTTGTAGAAAAGTTAGATTGTAATTCTATTAGGATTCCTATTAAACTCAGTAAAGAAATTTCAGTTTCTGAAGAATATATTTTAATTACGCCAACTTATTCTGGTGGCCATGGGACTACAGGTGCTGTGCCTAAGCAAGTTATCCACTTTTTGAACAAATTGGCTAATCGGCAAAAATGTATTGGTGTTATTGCTAGTGGAAATACCAATTTTGGTAATTCTTTTGCCTTGGCAGGGGATGTAATTTCTAAGAAATTACATGTTCCTTATCTATATAAATTTGAGTTACTGGGAACAACTGAAGATGTAAATAATGTTAATAAAATAATTGCTGATGCAGGTGAAGACAATGAATGATAATCTTAATAATGATTCATATATTTCTTTAAATGCACTTGCTAAATTTAAAGATGAAAAAGGAAATTATAATTTTAAAGCTGACAAGGAAGCTACTAAGCAATATCTTGAAAATCATATTGAACCAAGAATGAAAAAGTTTGCTTCTTTAGAAGAAAAATTAGCTTATTTAGTTGATAATGATTACTATGATAAAAAAGTTCTAGATTTATATACAGCTAAATTTATTAAAGAAATTTTCAAATTAGCTTATGCACAAAATTTTAGCTTTTTGAACTTTATGGGTGCAGCTAAATTCTATAAAGCATATGCCTTAAAAACAAACGATAATAAACAATTTTTAGAACGTTTTGAAGATCGGGCTGTTATGAATGCTTTATTTTTAGCTGATGGCAATGAAGAACTGGCCTTGAATTTAGTTAAAGATATTATTAGTAATCGTTTCCAGCCAGCAACTCCGACTTTCTTGAATGCAGGTAAAAAGAGACGCGGTGAATATATTTCATGTTATTTGCTCAGAGTTGAAGACAATATGGAATCAATTTCACGAGCAATAAGCACAAGTCTGCAATTATCTAAACGTGGTGGTGGTGTTGCTCTATGCTTAACTAATTTGCGTGAATTAGGTGCACCTATTAAAAAAATGAAGAATTTATCTAGTGGGATAATTCCTGTAATGAAATTACTAGAAGATTCATTTTCTTATGCCAATCAATTAGGGCAAAGACAAGGTGCCGGTGCAGTTTATTTAAGTGCCCATCATCCCCAGATTATGCAATTTTTAGATACTAAACGAGAAAACGCTGACGAAAAGGTAAGAATTAAATCTTTATCACTTGGCGTAGTGATTCCAGATATTACTTTTGAACTAGCCAAAGAAAATAAAAAGATGGCTTTGTTTTCACCATATGATATTAAACGTGAATATGGTAAACCAATGTCAGATATTTCAATTACTAAAGAATACCAAAATCTCCTTAATAATCCACGTATTAAAAAGACATTTATCAGTGCTAGAAAATTCTTCCAAACTATTGCTGAAGTTCAATTTGAATCAGGGTATCCTTATATTATGTATGAAGATACTGTAAATCGAAGAAACCCACAAAAGAAATTGGGGCGGATCGTGATGTCTAATTTATGTTCAGAAATTGCTCAGGTTAATACGCCAAGTACCTATAATGAAGACTTAAGTTTTAATAAGACGGGCTACGATGTTTGTTGTAATTTAGGATCACTTAATATTGCAGCAGCAATGAATAGCGCTGACAAGTTAGGTAGTTTGGTTTCTGATAGTGTTCAAGCGCTTAATCGTGTTGCCAGGTCTTCAGATTTAGATTGTGCTCCTTCAATTGAAAAGGGAAATAAAGCTAATCGAGCAATCGGTCTAGGAGCAATGAATTTACATGGCTTTTTAGCAACTAATCATATTTATTATGATTCACCAGAAGCAGTTGAATTTACAGGAATTTTCTTTTATACAATTGCATACCATGCATTTAAAGAATCAAATAAATTAGCTGAAAAATATGGTGCTTTTAAAGGATTCAAAGATTCATCATATGCTAGTGGTGATTATTTCAAAAAATTTATTGATGAGGAAGTCTCACCGAAAACAGACAAGATTAAAGAAATTGTAGCTAAATATAAATTAGTTATTCCAACTAAAGAAGATTGGGAAGAATTGATTACTAAAATTAAAAAGACAGGTATAGCTAATGCTAACTTATTAGCAGTTGCACCTACTGGATCAATTAGTTATTTATCTTCATGTACACCAAGTTTGCAGCCAGTAGTAGCTCCTGTTGAAACACGCAAAGAGGCTGATTTGGGTCGAATTTATGTACCAGCTTATAAGATTAATAAAGATAATTATGAGTATTACGAAAAGGGTGCATATGAAGTAGGACCTAATGCTATTATTGATATTACAGCTGCTGCACAAAAGTATGTTGATCAATCAATTTCGTTAACTTTATTTGTTGAAGATAATGCAACAACAAGAGATTTAAATAAGGCTTATATTTATGCCTTTAAAAAGCGATGCAATTCAATTTATTATGTTAGAGTAAGAGAAAAAGTTTTAGCTGGTAGTGAGAACTTGACTGCAGACGAATGTTTAATTCAAAATGGTGCAGAATGCCAGAAATGTATGATTTAGTTTAATAATAGAAAGTGTCTGAGAAAAAACTCAAAAAAAATCCCATCAAATCTTGGTACATACAAACCTTGATTTAATGGGATTTTTTTTGAGTTAAAGCCTAAATTTAGTTAAAAATCGACTTTTTTCCCAGACACTTTTTTACCTTAATTATTTTCATTTAACATAGGTTTCTTTAATTCCAATTACCGACAAAGCTGCTAAAAAGCCTGAAATCCCAGTAATTAACATCATCGCTGGCATGGAATTTCCTACCATTGGAAAAATAATAAAACTAAGCAGTGAAGCAACAATCTGTGGTAAGCAAATTGAGCAATTGAACAAGCCTAGATATGTCCCCATATGTTTGCCTGATAAGGCATTAGAAACCATCGTCAATGGATAAGTATTCATCCCTGCCCAACTAATACCAATCAATACAAAAGATAGAATCAGCGTTCCTTGTGAATGAATTAAAAAGATTGAAGTATAGCCAATGGCTCCTAGTAATAAACTTAAACCATAGCCTAATTTATGATGGTTATTAGGCACCTTGGCTAATACATATGACCAAATTACTGCTGCAATTGATTGTACAGCTGTTAATACACCAAACCAATTCCCAGCAATCTGATAGCCTGCAGAAGAAGCATTCGTTGTATGCCAAACATTTTCTGCAATTGCGCCCGTAGCATATGTTGATAAATACTGAAAAGAAATCCAACAGAAGAACTGAACTAATGAAACTTGCCAGAATACTTTTGGTGCCTTTTTTAGCAAGTTAATCCAGCCGCCACCTTCTTGATTATCAGATTCCTTAATGCCATGATAACGAGCATAAGTTTCTGGATCATATTCATGAACTCTAAAAATTGTAAATAATGAAGTAATTACTAAAACTGCTGCACCAACATAAAATGAAATAACCACTGACTGTGGCACTACTCCCTTTTTGGCAGTGTTGGCAACACCTAGTGTCGTTAATAAGAATGGAAAGAATGCAGCAATTACGGCACCAAAGTTTGAAAGCATACTTTGAATACCATAAGCATATGACTTTTGTTCATCATTAACCATGTCACCAATCATCATCTTAAATGGTTGCATGGCCATATTCGAAGCAACATCAAGAACAGCAATAGCCACAGCACCGAATATCAATGCTTCAATTGAACCATATCCCAGACCAAAGCTGCCCACATTAGGTAAAATTACCATAGTTAAAACAGCGAAAATCATTCCTATTAATAAATACGGTAACCGACGTCCAATTTTAGGAATCCATGTCCGATCTGACAAAGATCCAATCCCTGGTTGAACTGCCAACCCTGCTAACGGTGGCAGAATGAAGAACCAACCAAGTTTAGTTGGATCTGCACCCAAAGTTTGAAAAATTCTGCTCATTTGAGAAGTTTCCAAAGTAAAGGCAATCTGCACACCTAAATAACCCAAACTAATCATCCAGATTACACTACTAGCTAATGTAGGCAAGCCCACTTTTTCTTCTTTCATTTTTCCCTCTCATTTTCTCTCTTTTAAATCGCTTACATTAAATAAATATAGTCATCACTGTAAGGGCTTTCAATGTCTGATCTATTGTTAACGGTAACTAAATTTTATAAAAGCTTAAGGTCCACAATATTCTGCTAGTAGTAAAATATTAATCATAGAAATTGGAGGTATAATTATGCTTTCATTATTATTGGTAATTTTCCTACTTTGGCTATTTTTCAAATTGGGAATCGGTTTAATTAAAATTTTCGGCTTCCTAATTATGGCAGGATTGATTTTTATTTTTTGTGCATACTTATTAATCCCTTTTCTCGCCATCATTGGTATCGGAAGTCTCATCTGGGCATTAGTTAGATAAAAATTAAAGCAAGGCTATCTATATTTGATAACCTTGCTTTTTTACATTTCTTTCAATTCTCGCCTAATCAAACTTGCTAGTATTCCATATCCTTTATCACCAAAATGCAAGCCATCATTTTTTATTCCCCGAGAAATATCGCTTAAATCGCCTGCATCAATCATTGCTTGGCACAAATCTGCATAATGAAAATGATATTCTTCTGCTATCTCTTCAACCACTTTCGCATATTTTTTTACCAACTCATTATTGCGTACATGTTGCTTCTGCTCATCTACTGCTGGCGGCGAAATGAGCAATACATGTGGCGGATAGTACTGACAAATAACCGCAGAGGCAATTAATTCCATATTTCTTTTAAATTGCTCTAGCGGAACCTGCTTATGTGTTGCCAAGTCATTTGTTCCTAATAAAATCACCAAATTATCGCACTTTTTCACGCTCAATACTAATTCATTTAATCGAGCAAAAAATGCTCCTGAATTAATTCCTGAAACAGCAGTATTTTCAATTTGAATTTCAGGCAGCATTCGCTTTAAATTCCAGTTAATATGTGGCTCTGCTTTTCCCTCATATCGAGCGATAATGCTATCGCCTGTAAGTAGTACTCTCATTTTAATTTAACTTTCTTATCCTTTTTAGTAGGTTTGATATTTAAAACGTCTAATAAAAAAGTGAAAATCGGAACTCCTACAATTAGTCCCCATGTACCCCAAAAATGTTCTGCTACAAGAAGTACTAAAAAAGTATAAAAGATCGGTAATTCTGTCTTGCTGGCCATAAACTTAGGATTTAGCACATACGCCTCGATTGCATGAATAATCATGATCATGACAAAAATATAAATCACATAGCGAATGCCGCCGACGGAGTACCCTACGATACTTAATGGAATCAGCGAAATAATCACACCGGCAACTGGTACTAAGCTTAAGATAAATACCATCAAGCCTAAAGCTACAATTTGTGGCATTTTCATAATCGCCAGACCAATCATGGTAAGGGCCGTATTACAGATTGCAATAAAAAATTGTGCTTCTAAAACTACACCAAAAGTATTAGTAAACTTTTTGCCAAAGTAACGAATATCTTCAAATAACCATTTTAAGTAGCCGCTTTTAACAAATAAACTTGAAAACTCTCGCATCTGCTTTAATTCGATGGTGTAAAAGAAGCTTAAAATAAGCGACATGAATGTTGCAATCGTCAACGTACCAATATTAGTAGCGGTATGAAAGGCAAATGTCATGGCACGCTTTGCCTGTGTAACAAGTTCACCTTTGCTAATGTAATGCGTTACATACGACATTAACCGCGATGACTGATTCGTCTCATAAAACGCCATTACGGATTTGACCATCTTAGAAATCTGTCCAACTAACATCGGCATATAAACCGTAATGACAAAATAAAGTAGTGCCAAAATAATTAAATACGTCACTACAACAATTGCGCCGGTTGGCATTTTAGAAACATAACGCTGTACGAAGTGAATCAAATGCACAATAACATATGTAAAAATAAACGTTAACAAAATCGTATTCATCATCGCACGCATTTCATAAAGAAAAGCAACAATGATCAAAAATACTACAAACCTGCGCAAAGGAATATTATTTTTGAATTTCTGCCAAGCAGTATCCATAACCTAACCTCGTTTTCTCTAACTCATATGTTTGATTGTATCATTCCTAAATTTGTTCTTGGTATTTCTATACCACTTTCCACTAAAAAAATAGACAACTCAATTGAGAGTTGTCTATTTTGCTATCTAATCTTCTTTTTTCAAAATATCTTTTTTGATTTCCATAAACTTTGGTGCATCAAGTACTTTTAACTTAGGGAAACTCTTAAGAAAACGTTTATGGTTCCAGCTTAATTTATATGGTTGCAATTCATCATAGTGCTGCATTACTGAGTGATGCCAATCGCCAACTTTTAATTTACCCTTTTCAGGCATTCTGCTTTCAACTTTAATTCTTACACGATCAATGAATTGATTGATATGGTCATCCCACATCTTGGTCGTAGTATGGAATCTTTCTACACTGATCATAGTTAAGACTGTATCGAGTCCCATTACAATCGTAATACCTACGGCTAACCAGCCATGAGTATCTCTTTCTTCTATGTTTATAATATCTTGAACAAATGGCTGCACAAATTTTACCAGTAACACCACTCCAATTCCCCAAAAGAGCGAAATGATTGGAGCTACTCTTCCTTGAACGTTTCCCCATAAGTGAGAATAATCCCATAATTTCATATGAAAGACTTTTTCAAGAAAGAAACTAGCAAAATATTCAAAGACTGTTGCAACAATAAATCCAATTACAAATAAAAGAAATAAGTTATCTTGTACATCTTTGGTACAAATTAAAATAGTCGTAATTGCAAATCCATAGACTGGACAATATGGTCCAAAAAGAAAGCCACGATAATCATAATGATGATCTTTAATTGAACAGTAGCAAGTTTCCCATAGCCAGCCAATAAAAGAATACGTAAAAAATAAAACAATAATTTCTGAAATTGAGTATGGCATATTATATCTCTTTCATGATACAAAGTTATAACTCCATAATACGTGAAAGATCAAGTTTTATCTATCAAAAATCCGAATTTTATAATTAATATACTTTTTATTTTGAAAATTTTCTTTTAATTCCTAATATTCCTGCCAGCAAAATGAATACACCCATCAAACTTAAAATGCCATTTGTCCTTTCACCAGCTTGTGGCAATTTGCCTGAACGACTTCTAGATGAATGCTCCTTAGTTGAAGAATGTTTTAGTGATTTAATATCATCATCTTCTTCATCTAAGTCGGTATCATCACTTGAATCGCTATGCGTAACCTTTTGTTCTTTCTTGTCAAAGCCACTTAGCTCTTTAGGATTTACATCCTTAGCCGCTTCAAATGTAGATTCCGGTGTACTTGTCTTAGATAACGTCTTGACTGGCTCAACATCCTTATCGTTTGTTTGCTGACTATCTTTTTTATCGTCTAATAATTTGAGTAGTTTTGAGAACAATATGGACAATCCTCTATCTTTTTCAGCTTTCTCAAGAGTCTTGCGTCGTGCCATTTCATCATTGCTCTCACTACGGATCCCCACAAAAGTTGCATCATAATCATCTAAAATTCTCCCTTCGTATAAACTACTTTTTCTTTTATCTTCATTTTTTAACTGATATTCTAATTGGATCTTATTAATCCCGGTAATCGCTTTTTGTTCCAGAACTTTCGTCTTATATTTAATAGTAAAAGTTCTATGTGATCGTCCCTTATTATTTAAACTAATCAACAATTTATTTTGATCAAATTTAACTTCTTTCTTGCCTAACTCGATAAAAATATCATCGGTTTCGATTCCTACCGTATTTTTATTAAATTCCAGGCCCTCTGGTAGCTCATTCAAAATTTTTATCGGTCCTAAAAATTCTTTTTCATCAGGATTTACTTTTATTTCCCATGCAATACTATCTTGGTGTTGGTTCAATTTACCAATAATTTCAGTAAAAAGTGCCTCTTTATCTTCGGGTTCAATTGTTAAGACCTTCTCAATTTTTCCAGCATGCACAGTTAGTTCTTGTTTATCATTTGCTGAATTACGAACCAAAAGATCAAATGTTAGCTGACCTACAAGGTGATCATACTTTTCAATCTTGTTATTAAATTTCACTAAAACTCGATTGGTTTCAACAGTATATGTCCCAACTTTTTGCTCGTTATCATTTTCGTCTTTAATGATAATATTTTTAGTTTTATTAATTCCTTTTGCCTGGACTTTATCAGATTCACTCCAGGTAATAGTCAGTGAAGCATCACTTTTCAACTTATCCTTCTGATAACCGGTAAGCTCCACATTAACGTGAACTAGCTGACCACTCTCCACTTTCTCTGATCTGCCATCGTTAAAAACGATCTTAGTAAAATTATCACTCACGGCAGCTTGAACGTTTTTTGCTCCTTTGACCCACATCAGCATTAATAAAAGCACAACACTGACCAGTAATTTTTTCATATCATATTCCCTCATTAACTTTTAGATTCGTTAATTGAGATTATACAGAGGAAAAAAGTAAAAGATAGCTATTCGGTAAAGGAGAAAAACAATATATATTTTTCGTAATTGCTTTTGTGACAAAAGTTGATTTTTGTTCATCACATAAAACAAAACTGATCAAAAAAGCCCGCCTCTCGGCGAGCCTTTCTTAATTTCAAGCTTAATAATTCAATTTGATTTGTAATGCACCAGTTTCAACACAATCACCGAAGCATTTCATTGCAGCATCGTATGCAGCTTTTGCAGTTTGCTCATTAGCATTATGCAGTTTCTTTTGTAATTCTTCACCAGTTAATTTCTCAGCTTCTGCATCAGTTTCAAGTAAAATATGACGACCTGCAGCTAATGTTTGTTGCTTCAATTCTTCGACTGAAGCGCTGTAGCGGAATGGATGCTCATCAACAATGGTAGCGATAGCTTGGGTCAGCCAATACATATTTTTGATATCAAAATGTTCCTTGGTATCACGGTAAACGCTAGGCGTATCAAGCACGTTGGTATAGTATGGCGCAATGCCATTGAATGTATTAGGACCAAAGGCTAACCATTGAACGCCAGCTATTTCCTTAGGGACATCATTTCTAATTTGTAAAATTGATAATTCCTGATTACGTTGAAAACCAATCGGACGAAAAGCATGACGGTCTGCATTAGTGCCTTGTAAGCCATAAGGATCATACTTAGTATGTTGATAGCGTGATGATAAAGCATACTTGAAATCTTCAATAGTTAATAAATGTTCAGGCTTTTTAATGAATGGCAAGTTAGGATCATCAGGCTCATGAACATCACTTGGATTAAAGAGTTTTTGAATATACCATTGGCGCGGAATGTTGTATTCATAGTCTGAATCATCGTGACTACCAAAGATATGACGAAGATTATATGGATTACCGCTGTGATCAATATCTAAGTGATACTTTTCAATCATTTCTTCCAAATCAGCGGAAGCCATCGTATCATCACTAGCAAAGTCAAAATCGGTGATGCTAAACCAGTTTGGCGCAGCGATGTAACAATCATCTGGGATTCTTTGAGCTGCCCAGTGATGGCCACCGATAGTTTCCATATACCAAACTTCATCTTTATCTGAGAAGGCTACGCCGTTTGATTCATAAGTGCCGTATTTTTCTAGATATTGCCCGAGCAATTTTACCCCTTCACGAGCTGAATGAATATAAGGCAAAACGATCGTAACGAAGTCTTCTTCACCGATTCCCTTTTTGTTCATTGGGTCAACGCCCAAAATACGTGAATTGGTAGTGCTGGTTTCGGTGGCACTCATTGCAGCATTAGCGGCGTTGATGCCGGCTTCGCCCCACCAGCCCATGGTCTTCATGGTTGATTCAAGTTCTGGCACAGCGGTATAACGCATAGGATTGTCAGGCAAATCCACCTTGCACTTAGAAGTTACTGATTGATAATCTTTAGGTTGCTTGTCAGGCGTTACGACGATGAAACGTTTAGGATTGAAGGCGTGACCGTAGTCTTCGTTTCTGGCAATTAAAGTTGAACCGTCAGCCGTAGCTTTTTTACCGGCTAAAATTGTTGTACATGGCATTTTTTATCCTCCTATAATTTTGTTCTTTTTAGTCTATTGCAGAACACTTGAGAAATAATTAATGGATAAAACATTTAGCTACTCTTCTTTCAGAATATCTTCTGGTGATTTAAAAGATTGATCGCGACTCAATGAATCTAAATATTCTTGAAGAGTTATATTTTTCTCATAGATATATTTTCTTACGGTCTGTGCAACCTGCTTACCACTAATTAACATGATTGGATAATCGTCTTCCAGTATTTCGCGTTGAGCTGGGTCGCTGAAAAAAGATGTAGTCACAAATGCTGCAATCCATCCACGCTTTAACCTAGCAACTACTCTATCAACGGCTTCTCCTGTTATACGCTGATCTCGTCGGTAACATTTAGCTTGACCTAATACCACCTGTCTAACTTGGCTAATGCCCTTAGTTCCAATATCTACTCGTAAAACAAAATCATAACCACCATCACCAGATGATTTAGTTACCCAACCATCATGGCATGCATCCCCAATAATTAATCGTGTAATTTCTTTAGCTAGACCTTCAAATTCAAAATCTCCACTATGAGCTTTTGAATTATCTTTCTTACGATAATATTCATAGATTTGATTCAAAATTTTATCATCTGCAGAACCAGGTGTAGGCAGTTGCTCCTCTTTTTTAGAAGTACTTCTTCCATAAACCTTCCGGCGAACTTTTTCTAAATCTCCAGTCCTTATCCAAAATTTCCATTCTTTAGGAGCTAGTGCATTGGCTAAAGAAAGAAAATTTTTATCTTTAGCTGCCTGTTTTCTCGCTTCAATCCAGGACCAATCAAAGCCTTCCTGTTCTTTTTTCATTGAGAATACACAGAAAGTGAATAAATAATTGGAAAAATATGCTTTATCTGCCCCACTACCTGTGTATTGAGTTACCAATTTAACATTTTTTATCACACCATATCCGTGAAAAATTCTTTCTCCCTGTTTACGTGTTTCAAAAAATACAATAGGAACAGCAGTAGCTCTTACTTCGGGATTAGGATCATGACTAATTTTAAATTGATCCAACAAATATTTATTCCCTCGTGTAGTTGCAGGATCTGTGTCAGGTCTTTTATTGTCACCATAATAATTTATATACCCAACATCTTCATTAAACTCATCTTCCCATGGATTATAGTTAATCCCTCTGGATTTCGTATTACTTGAAATAATAATGCATTCATTTTCAGCAGGTTTAAAAATTCCAGCTTGATTAAAATAATTTTTCCGCCGATTGTAAAATCAAGTTGAACACTTTATAAAAATAAAAGTCCATCTGGACCTGTTTGATAGAATGTTAATATCCACAAAAACATCTATTGGAGGTCACAAATGGACTCTT
>NZ_PCZD01000048.1:0-13331 GCF_002553975.1 Lactobacillus sp. UMNPBX6 | reverse complement strand
TTGAGAATTTTGATCGTTCTTTTTATGGCCTAGGATTTAGTTTTTTCCCAGACACTTCTTTTTTCATAAATTTTTGCTTTAAAAATGCATAAATCGCTTGCGGATCGGTAAAATTAAATACTTCCCGCAATTCATTAGCCGGAGTATCAGCCAAGAAATCCATTACGCTAGCTAACAACTTAGCCTGTCCATCAGGATCATTGTCCAAAAGCATAAACAAGAATTTTACTTCTAATGTTTCTTCAGACTTAATCATATTATGAAAAAGAACCGGTTGTTTAAGTGCTACTGGCACAATCAAACGCGTATTTACAAACTCACCTTCCGTGTGCGGCACTGCAATATTAGGAATATTTTGACCTAACGTTTTAGTATCTAAACCGGTAGGAAAATTGTGTTCACGTTCAACAATATGTGATAAGAAGTTACCTTTCACATAGCCTCGCTCAAGCAATTTATCATAAACTTCTTTTAAAACTAAGTCCTGCTTTAATTGATCAGACACAAAAACTGCATCTGAAGCAAAAAGATTTTCAGTATTGGTCATTGAATTTTACCCTCTATTATGGAATTACTATTTTTAGCGTAAGTTAACAAGACGTTTTTTTCAATTGAAAAGATGTTAAAGTTAATTCATCAGCAATTTTTATGAGGGTGAAAATTATGGAAAAGAAAAAGACTTTATATTTTGGTGCCGGTTGGTTCAACGAAAAGCAAAACAAGGCTTACCAAGAAGCTATGGCAGCTTTAAAAGAAAATCCAACAGTTGATTTAGAAAATAGCTACATACCTCTTGATAATCAATACAAGGGTATTCGCGTTGATGAACACCCAGAATACTTACACGATATTGAATGGGCTTCTGCAACCTACAACAACGACCTAGTAGGAATTAAGACTTCTGATATCATGCTTGGCGTATATTTGCCAGAAGAAGAAGACGTTGGCTTAGGTATGGAACTTGGCTACGCTTTATCTCAAGGTAAATACATTTTATTAGTTATTCCTGACGAAGATTACGGCAAGCCAATCAACTTAATGAGCTGGGGCGTCTGCGACAACGCTATTAAGATTAGCGAATTGAAAGACTTCGACTTTAACAAGCCTCGTTACAACTTCTACGATGGTGCTGTATATTAGCAAACTAAATGACCTATCGCTTAAAAACTGCGATAGGTCATTTTTTAATATTATTCGTCATGTATAAATTATCTTTCCTAAATAAATATATTCCAAGCGATTTTCCAAAAAATTATTATTCTATACCCACTTCATATGGAAGTCCGAGTCACTTATGTAAATCATATATCACTTGGCTATATCATTTTATTACTAAGTTGTTGTTTAGCCTTCAATGCCCATTGGTATCACAAGTCTTTCTTTATATCTGACTAACTACACTAACTATGTCATTGGACTCACCTTTTCTTTTTTTATTTTATTTCTTAATTTCTTTACACTCATAATATAGCACATTTTTCTCAAAAGTAAAAGCGCTTACATTAAAATTAGAAATTAAATTTTGATTGACTATTGGCCTTTTAGCATAATTGCACAAAAAGTTAAGATTTTTTCGCTATAATATATGGTAACAAGTTTTATTAGGAAGAAAGCAATATGACACAAAATCAAATAGAAAGACATCAATTAGGTCAACTCATCGGTGCAAATAAACGTGATCATTATTATGAACTTCATTATTCCACTGGAGAAGTTGCTCGTCTTTATATTTTAGCTGACGGAATATTCCGCTATTTCCTTGATCCAGCTAAGGAATTCGACGAAAATCATTCTTCTTTCGTTGACCTGTCTCAATTTAATAATAGTTACTTTGAAAAATCTAAAGCCAAGGCCACAAGTGATTCTTTAATCATTCAAACTGGCAATTACCAATTGATTTTTCAACAAAAACCTGCGGTGATGACTATTTTTGACGAGACTTTACACCGTAGTCGTTTATCTCAACTTAGTCCACTTGAACTAAGCAGCAACCAAACAACAGAAATTCTAAAGCAACACAAAAATGAATTTTACTTTGGTGGTGGGATGCAGAACGGCTACTTTAGTCATAAAGGTCAAGTCATTCAAATCGAACGCGACCACATTACGGGTAAAGGCGGAGTTTTAACCCAAGTACCATTTTTCTGGGCTAACTCCGGTTTTGGTGAATTAAGAAATACTGAAACTACTGGTAGCTATGATTTTGGTAAAACCAATCATGATGCCGCAATCTTAACTCACAATAGTAAGTTATTTGATACATTTTATTTATTAGGCAACTCACCTAAAGATATTTTGGCTAAGTATTACCTTTTGACGGGTAAACCATTAATGCCACCTAAATATGCTTTGGGTCTGGGTCACGTAGGAAACTTTTTGACTACAATGTGGCAGCCGGGGGAAGCTAAAGAACGTAATGCTACCATGTTCGAAGATGGCAACTATTACACTAGAACTTCCAATCCTGAAGACGCTAACGGTAAGGCCTCATTGAATGGAGAAGAAGAATATCAATTCTCCGCTCGTGCAATGGTTGATCGTTACCAAAAAGAGCATTTCAAACTAAGCTGGATTGTTCCTAACTATCAAGTACAAGATATCAATGCGGAAGCAATGACTAGCTTCAGTGATTATGCTGCAAGTAGAGATGTTAATGCTGGCCTTTGGAGTGAAAATCAAACGCCGAAGGCAACTCCAGATACTACGTTTATTCAAACTAACACCAGCGATCCAAAAATTTTGAAAAATGATGCTTTAATTTTACGTGATAATCTTAAGCGTAAAAGACCTCTCATTTTTTCAAATACAGGAATTGCCGGTAGTCAAAATAGAACGATGCTCGCCTTTGGTGATATTGGAGGCAACTGGGAAAATATTCCAACTCAAGTTGCTGGCTTCCTATGTGCTAGTCTATCTGGCCAACCTTTAATTGGTAGTGCCGTAGATGGAACCGCTGGCGGTGGTAATGCTCAAATTAGTATTCGTGATTTTGAATGGAAGACTTTTACACCACTACTCTTCAGTCTTGATGACCAAGGCAAATTCAGTAAAACGCCATTTGCATATAACAATAAGATGACGCAAATCAATCGTGCTTACTTACAATTGCGTGAACAATTGCAAACTTACATGTACACATTGATCTATCGTGCTCAAGTTGGTGAACCAATCATGCGGCCTTTATTCTTGGAATTCCCACATGAACAAGTCAATTACACCCCACAAGTTAGCCATGAATTTATGCTTGGGCCTAACTTGCTCATTTCACCAATTGTTAATGGCCGAGAAGACGGTAATGGTAATTCTAGAAAAGATAATCTTTATTTACCAAACCACCGTACGATGTGGATTGACCTGTTTGACGGCAAGAAGTATTTAGGTGGTCGAGTTTATAATAAACTTTCATATCCATCTTGGCATTTACCAGTCTTTGTTCGTGGCGGCTCTATCTTTGATTTGGGCGAACGCAACTACGTTCTTTACCCACAAGGTCGCAGCAAGATGGTTACCTATGACGATAATGGTTACAACGATTATTCAAGAAACCATGTTGCTACACAAATTACTAGTGAACTTGAAGCAAGCAAACTCAAGATTACGATTGATCCAACTCAAGGTGACTTCAATACCTTCCAAACAGAAAATACCACTAATTTGAACATCATGTGCGATGGTTATCCTGATGGCTTAACCGTTAAAATTAATGATCAAGTCATCGACATGCAAGAATATGGCACAGTCGATACATTCGCTCATGCTAAGGAAGGATTCTTTTTTAATACAAATTACAGCTGGTTGCCTGAATTTGATCAATATCAAGAAAAGAAGCAAACCGCTTTGCAAATCAAGTTAGCTAAGCGCGACATTACTGATTCCAAGATTGAAATTATTATTCGTAACTTCAAGTATGGTAATGAGACTTTAGTACACGCAATCACTGATTCATTATTGCGTTCACCTAAGCAGCCAGCAGTTGATCCAGAAAAGATCAGCTCACATTCACTAACAGTAGTTTGGCCACAATTGACTGATCAAGTTCAAATTGAAGTTAATGGCATTTTGCATGATGGTATCGATGGTAGCTCATTTACCTTCCATGGATTGGCTCCTAATACTCGTTACAGTATGCGTTTGCGTTATGTTGCTAAAAACAAAGTTTCTGAATGGTCAGATCCATTTGGTGCAATCACTAAACCAGATCCAATGAATTTTGCCATCAGAGATATTCAAACTACTAGTAACATGACTAGTCAAAAAGATCATCCTTTGAAGTATTTGACTGATCTTAAACTCGCTAGTGAATGGGAAACTGTTAATGGCGTCAGTGAAGATCAACCGCTTGAATTAACCTTCAAGTTTAATCAATTGGAACACTTAAGCAGAATGGTTTGGGTTCCAAGGAAGATTGATCATCAAGGTGATCCTATTGAAGTCAGCGTAGAAACTTCTGTTGATGGTACTAACTTTAAACCATATGGCGAACGACTTACTTGGAAATCTGACAGCAAGAATAAGGTTGTTGGTTTAAGAGACGTCGAAGCTAAGGCAATGAGAATCAGAGTTTACAAATCATCTGGTCCGATTGTTGCAGCTGAAGAGGTTATCTTCTTTAAAGAAAAAAAGAATAATGATTAAGCAAAAAGAGCTCTCAATATGAGAACTCTTTTTTTATTGCTTCATTTTATGCTTTTTAACCAATGATGATATCCAACCACTAAAGTAAAACAACGTAATTAACACAAATTGCGCATCAATTGAATAAGCAAATAACTTAAAATTCAAGATCAAAGTAATGATCAGCCATACGCAATACAGCGCTTCAAATGGCATGATCAAGCGATCGATTTTACGATTCTTCAAAATAACGTGATAAATATCATGCATAGTTTCACCAGCTTTAATTTCATTTGTTAAGTACCAATTTTACCACAAAGCCGATGACTTAATGCTTTTCTACTCGCCCCATTCGCTTCTCAGCCACTCCATCGCTAAGTTAAACCAATGAGCCGCATGTGGATTTTCCTGCCATTCACGGCCCTTAGTTTGGACGTTATGACGTGCTAAAGAAAAGCCATGATAGCCATGATTGAATAAGTGTGCTTCAGTTTTGACATTATTCTCATTCAAAGCACCAATGTATTCAATGGAATTGCCAATCAAAACAACTGGATCATCCCAAGCTTGGAAAATAAATGTATCTGGTGTTTCACGTGTAACACCTAATGCACTATCTAATAATTCCGGTTCTACTGGCATCTTATCTTTTTGATCATCTGGGATTGTAAAACCAATTTTCTTAATATCGATCAATGGATAACCTAGAATCGTCTTATTAGGCAATACATCATCTTTGTTAAAACCATATTTACTTTGATAATCACTGCTTAAAGCCATGTTATTAGCTGAACTGACCACATGACCACCCGCAGAAAATCCAATCGTTAAAATACGTTTGGGATCCAAATGATACTCATCTGCGTGCTCTCTAAAATATTTAACCGTAGTAAGTACATCAAGACCAGCATCTGGATAAATTTTACCTGGATCTTGTACTAAGTTATATTCCATAACCACGCTATTAAAGCCTTGATTATTAAAAGCGAGTGCTACTGGTTCGCCTTCTCTTTTAGATAAATGATTAAAACTCCCACCTGGAACCACAATTGCTAAAGGGCGCTTTTGTTCCACTAATTCTGGATTTTGATCCAGCACATAAGTATGGATCTTAAATTCACGCTTATTAAAATTAGTTATGATTAGATTTTCTACTTTCATTTTTTAGTTCCTTCTTACTCATCCCTCTAGACAACATAAATGATGACAGAGGCACTGTTAAAATAACCCCTATTAAAGAATACATGATAATTAAGGCTTCATTAACAAAAAGTTTTTCATTAAGGACTTCACCAATCGTATAGTGCAAACGGAAATACCATAAAAACAGAGCTAAAAAGCTACCGAACATCCCAAATAAAATTGTGTTCATTGCAGTACCTAGCACGTCAGTACCAATGGCTGTACCGCTACTCATTAATTCTTCTTCGCTGATATTTGGATTATGCTTTTTAATTTCAAGTAAACCTGAACTCATCGCTACTGCTGCTTCCGCAATTGCACCCAAAGTTGAGAAAACTGCAACTGTAACAGCAATCATTGGATAATCTAATCCTGGCATTTGTGATAAACCAACTAATAATTCCCCTGCTTCTGGGCCAAGACCCGCAGCTTGAGCAAAATATTGGCATCCCCAAATAAATAGACTAATAACCAAACACACAATAAAAGCAGAATAAAATGAGTTTTTGGCAACTGTATAATCATGCGTACCTAAGAAAATGATCGTAACAAGTTTTAACGGAATAAAAATCAAAGTTAAAATTGCAATATTAATTCCCCAAGAAATCAGCATTGCTACCAAAATCAGCAATATGGTATTGATTAAAACACTAAAGAAACTCCGGATTCCCGTTTCTCCGCCAACAATTGTCATCAAAATAGCTAAAACAACAATTAATGCCATTAACGTACTCATTTATTCTCACCTTCTTTTTTAAACAAACTCTTCCAATCTCGATCCTTCAAGAAGAATAAACTGCATCCCGTCGCAAAGATAACCGTCAGCACGATCCCGATCGCAGAAATAACACTCTGTGTGGCTCCTAGTGACAGCGTAAAGCCAAAAGTAGAAGCTAAGGTATTGTTATCCCTTAAGTACAAAATCGTCTCAGGCAAAGCGCCAGCGATGAAGATCAAAACCAAGACATTGATCAATGGCCCCATGATTTCCTGTCCCATGGTTCGACCACTGTGTACTAATTGCCGAATAGTGATATCTTTTTTAGTTTGGATCAATTCATACAAACTAGAAATAATGTCGGTTGCCTCATCCATGACGGCACCTAAAATTCCGATCAAAGTCTGAGCTAAGAACAACCCACGAGGATCTTGCGTTGCATAATCTCCCGTTTCATATTTCATTTCTGATTCCCCAGTCACATGCATAATTACATAGCATAGAGCAAAAGAAACAAAAATTCCTAAAATAGTTGCTAGCCAAGTTGCTAGCATTTTTTTATTAAATCCTTGAACAATCAATAAACTAAAGAATGACAAAACAATATCAGCTAAACCAAATAGCAAGATAATGTGTGTCCCATTTAGATGAACATCCCAAATAATGACTAAATAGAACAGTGCCCAGCTAATTGCCATAGAAATTACTAATGCAATTGAGTGCATCCCTGATACAGCGATCATTAATGCCACTGTAATTGTAACTACCATCACTAATACCCAATCTCGCTTTGGATTAACAATGGCAGGGTCTCCCTTTTTAATATTGACAAAAATACGCTGACCAGCACGATACTGCTGTGTCGTTAATTGAGAAGGATAATATACATTTTTAGTGGCATATTTTTCTCCTTTATGCTTACCAGATAATACTTTTAAATGTAGAATCTGTTGTCTAGTTTGATCCTGATTCTTATAAACATCCTCATTTTTTTCAATCAAAGTATCTTTAATCTGACTATCTGTAATAACCGCAACCTCATCCTTTTGATAAATATCAGTTGCAAAATAAGTTAATACTGTCAGAATAGCGCCAACAATTGCAGCAATCACTGCAGCTGTATAACGCTTTTTCCATTTAAAATTCAAAGTAACAACTCCCTATTTCTTTTTCATAGTTATTACTGTAAAACAAAAGGCAGCCCGATGTTAGGCTACCTTTAAATTCTTTACTTTTTTGTTTAATTCTTTTTTAAAACTTAAAGATTTTTTGCCACCAATGTTCCTTAGTTTCTGGAAGTTGCATATCTTCTAAGGTACGATGAACATTTGCAGTTGCACGTTTTTTAGCATTTTCCTTTGCCTTAGAAATAATTTCGTCATGCATTTCTTCTTGACTCTTCTGCATGTCTTCCTTTACTTCTTCGCGTTTTTCTGCAGCATTTTTTGGTTTTTCATCGTCATCATCAACAACACCAGAAATATCAGGTAAAGCGGCAATTTTATCGCTATTATCTTTTGGTGCAGCAAGTTGCTTTTGCGCTTCAATTAAATCTTCATTTTGTTTTTGAATGACATTTAATTGCTTTTGCAAAGAACTAATCGCCTCATTTTGATTTGAAATAGTCTTTTGCAAAGTATTCAAAAGCTTAACTACCTGCTGTGTGTCCATCACATCGTTAGAAGTATAGCGAACAGGTTCTTTGACTTTAGGCTCTTCACCTTTTTCACTAACAGCATAAATTTGACGAGCCGCCTCTTGCAAAGTCAAGCCACTATTCTTGGACAAGTGATGGAAAGCCTTCAGATCGTCAATATCCTTTTGATGATATAGACGTGCTTTCTGCTTGGTCCGAGCAAAATAGTTTGAATTGCCCGTTACTTTTTCCACAATTAAAGAATATTTTCTCAGTGTGGCTACACTTATTCCTAATTCTTTTGCAGCTGCCTTAGGTGCAGCGAGTTCTTCAAAATCATGCTTATTAGTCGTCATTAAAATCTACCTCTATAAAATTCGGTATTAATCGTGCTTGTGAAGCAAAGTCTTCTTATGGTCAAAGCGTTCCATTCCTACTTCAATTAAACGCGTAATTAATTCAGTGTAAGGAACTCCTGCTTCTTCAAACAACTTAGGATACATACTGATATTAGTAAAACCTGGAAGGGCATTAACTTCAGTCAATACTACTTTACCACCTGGAGTAAGCATAGAGTCAATTCTAGCCATACCACTACATTCAGTAACTTCATAAACCTTACGAGCATTTCTTCTTACAGTGTCAATAATTTCTTGTGGCAAATCTGCAGGGATTTGTAACTTAGAAGTTGAATTGTCATCGTATTTGTTCTTATAGCTGTAGAATGAGCCTTTTGCATTGGTGATTTGTCCTACACCTGCTACAATTGGCTTGTCGTTACCGAGAACGGCAGTTTCTACTTCAGTACCAGGAACAGTTTCTTCAACTAATACCTTATCATCGTATTTAAATGCTTCTTTTAATGCTGCTGCATATTCATCAGCGTTAGTTACATGGCTAACACCAACTGATGAACCTTGGTTAGATGGCTTAACAAACATGTCACGACCAAGTTTTTCAGCAACCTTTTCATAATCAAGTTTATCATTATTTTTGTCATCGTATTCAAAGCGTTTAATTGCGATCCAGTCAGCAACAGGAACGCCAACCCTTTGAGCTAAAATTTTGGTAAATTCCTTGTCCATAGTTACAGCAGCAGCTAAGACATCATCACCAACAAATGGCTTATTCATCAAACGGAATAAACCTTGTAAAACACCGTCTTCGCCTAAGTTACCGTGAACAATAGGGAAAAAGACATCGATTTCTGGTAAGTTTTCTAATTCAATTAAATTAGAAATATTATGAACCTTGTGTGGGTTCTTTACTTGATATGAAGGATCTTCCAAAACTTTGAAACTTTCTTCTTCGTTTGCAAAGTAGCCTTCATTAGTAATCCAAATTGGGTGTACATCAAATTTTTCTGTATCGATTGCTTTATAAATGTTACGACCTGAAACAATTGATACTTCATATTCTGATGAGTTACCACCAAAAATTAATCCAACTTGTGTTTTTTTAGTCATTGTTTTATACCTCTTTTAAATGTTACCAAACCTTTATTATACGCAAAGAATACCAGAAAAACTTAAAATTATAGAATATTTTTCACTAAAGCCTTTTCACAATAGTTTATAATTAGTTAAATAGACTACAAGATCCTAGAAGGGAGTTAAAAATATGCTTCTACGGAAAATCTCGATCACTACAATTGCAGTGATTTTATGTGTGCCATTTATTGGACAGACTGCAAAAGGTGCAACTTTTACTACTCAAGAGATTAATGAAGTGCACAATTTTCAAAAAGAATACGGCAATCTCAATAAAACTCGCTATAATATTAAAAATATTTACGCTAAAAAGCCACATTTAAAGAAGAAATTTAATGCAGGAGCTTTAAATCCAAAATATATTCAAACACAAGTCGATTACATTAATTATTATCGTTCCCTATTTGGCTTACCAAATGTAACTGCAACCACTACTTTTAACAATAATGCTCAAAAAACTGCGGCAGTAATGGCTGCTATCAATGCTAATCCTTTTGTTAATCAACATGGTCTCCCTAGTGAGAAAAGACCTAGCTATATTTCAAAGGGAATGTGGAAATTAGCTAAAGATACTTCTGAAACATCAAATCTGAATTTCAACGTTTCACATCAATCTGCCGGTGACGTTATCACAGATTTAGTGACTGACCACTATAACTTAACTGGATCAGATACAGGCCACCGTGCTTGGCTTCTTTCAACCCGGTTAACCATTACTGGAATCGGAGCAGCATACGGCAAAAACGGCTATCGTTATTCGGTCCAAAAGGTGCTCAACACTAACGATATGTTTCGAGCTGCTAGTCAGCCTGTAGTTGCCTACCCTAGCATGCGATTATTTCCAGTAGAACTGGCTAAAGGGAATAAAACTGTTTGGTCAATTTATTTATCTGACAAGACTGTGAACTCCAAACCAGAAATATCTATTAAAGATTTAGATACTGGTATCACAACTATCGCTACTCACGTTAAAAATTATAGTTCTAGCGGCTATGGCAACTTTAAAACAATCATCACCTATTCACCAGCAAGTACACAAATTATAGCTGGACATGAATATGAGGTTGATATTAAGGGCGTTTATAAATATACCTTCAAGCTATTCAAGCAAGATGGTACTAACGATACTACTAATTACGCCACGGCTCCTGTAGCTCACCAATCCACCACTTCTTTAAGTAATAAAACGGAAGTGCAGTCACCTTTACTAAAGCAAAATAAAATTCTGCGTGCTGTTATTATGCCTAGGGCTGCAATTCTGCCAAATCAATCCAACAATTTACTTAATACTTTAGCTATAGACGGATGGCATCAAATTTTTTTATAAGACAGTACGCATTCAAAAATCTCATCATCACAGAATGAAATAAAAAAATCCAAGCGTTTGCTTGGATTTTTTAGTTTATAAAACTTTGGATAAGAAATCTTTAGCACGATCACTAGTAGGATGACCGAAGACCTCTTCAGGAGTTCCTTTTTCTTGCAAGTAACCATCCGCCATAAACCAGATTTCATCAGCCACTTCACGAGCAAAGCCCATTTCATGGGTGACAATTACCATTGTCATCCCTGAATTAGCTAAATCTTGCATTGTCTTTAAAACTTCCCCAACCATTTCAGGATCAAGTGCACTAGTAGGTTCATCAAATAGCATCACTTCAGGATCCATCGCTAAAGCTCTAGCGATCGCTACACGTTGCTGTTGGCCACCAGATAAACTAGCAGGAAATTGCTGCGCACGGTCAGCCAATCCTACTTTTTCTAAAAGCTTTAAGCCTTTTTGTTCAGCTTCTTTTTCACTGATACCTTTAACTTTCATTGGCGCAAGCTTTACATTTTCAATTACATTCATATTAGGGAAAAGATTGAAGTTTTGGAAAACCATGCCCATTTTTTCTCGTAATTGATCTAATTCTTTGCCATCTTTTAAACTAGCTAAATCCGTACCATCAAAAACAATCTTCCCAGCTGTAGGATGTTCCAATACATTTAAACAGCGTAAAAAAGTACTTTTACCAGAACCAGATGGGCCGATAATACAAATTACCTGCCCTTTATTTACGGTTGCTGAAATATCTTTTAATACTTCATTTTCACCAAAGGTCTTTTTTAAATGTTGAATATCAATCATTTTAGTCATTGTGTTTCATCCGTCTTTCGAAATAGTTAAGCAGTCTAGTCAAAGTAAAGGTCATGATGAAGTAAATAATCATCGCAATGAATAATGGCAACACACCACGGTAAGTTGAGGTTTGAATAAGTTCAGTTTGGTACATTAATTCTGTTACCCCAATTACGGAAACTAATGAACTGTCCTTAAGTAAAGTGATAAATTCATTACCTAAAGCTGGCCAAATATTCTTCAATGCTTGCGGGATAATTACATAACGGTATGCCTTGGCTTGACTTAAACCAAGAGATCTAGCTGCCTCAGTTTGACCCTTAGCAACTGAAGCAATACCTGATCTAATATCTTCAGCAACATAGGCTCCTGAGTTAAGTCCAATCGCAATAATACCAGCAACTAAGGCAGATAAGTTTGAAATAAGAGCACCAACACCAAAGTAAACGAACAGAATCTGAACCATCTGCGGCGTACCACGAATAAATTCAATGTAGCAAACCGCAATCCAGTGCAAAAGCTTGTTTTGTGATAAACGCATTAGGGCTAAAAGCATCCCCAATACGATACCAATTAAAACGGAGAAGACAGTGATAATAATGGTGTATTCGATCCCCTTAACAAAGTATGGAGCATATTTTGCCATTGTATTAGTCTTTTGTGCCGTCTTCATGTATTTTGCAGCTTCAGGCAAATACTTTTTGTTGATCAAATCATCTTTTTCAACGCGCTTAATTGTCTTATTAACTGCCTTCACTAAGCCGGATTGTCCCTTAGCAATAGCTACCGCGTTCCCAGCTTGTTCTTCACGTAAATCGCTTCTAACAGCCGTCAAGCTATTGTCATTTTTAGCATATGCTTTAGCAGTTAATTCTTCCATTACCACGCCTGACATTTTGCCAGACTTCAAAGCCAAAACTAAGTTATTGATCTTGCCTAAACCCTTGGCTTTAGACTTCTTCATTTGAGACTGAATCAATTGATATTGAATACTCCCAGTTTGAGCACCAACAGTTTGACCAGCAAAGTCTTTAATCTTCTTATACTTAGCTTGATCGCGCTTATTAATTAAAAAATACTCACCACTTGGCTTGTAATAAATCTGTGAGAAGTCTACACTCTTTTTTCTTTCAGGATTTGGCGTCATAGCAGAAATAACCATGTCAACCTTGCCTGTTTCAAGCGCTACTAATAGAGAATCAAAGCTCATATTTTTAATTACAAGCTTAGCGTGCAGATCCTTGGCAATATCCTTAGCTAGTTCAATATCTACCCCTACATACTTGGTATTGCCATTTACACTAGTAGTAAATTCAAGTGGCGGGTAATCCGCAGAGGTGCCCACTACTAATTCTTTCGACTGCTTAATCTTTTTCATTACAGAGTCGCTTGCTACCTTTTTATCCGCGGCAGCAACTGGTTGATTAAACAAAAAAAGAGTCGAAATTATTGTAATGAAAGCAAGAAACAAATTAATAATCTTTGCCTTTTTCATAAAATTCGCCTATTCCTTCGAAACTGTCAAATCTTTTGTGTAAATAGATCTTTCTCGTAAATTGATTTTTTAAT
>NZ_PCZD01000047.1:0-13475 GCF_002553975.1 Lactobacillus sp. UMNPBX6 | reverse complement strand
GTTCAAACCAATCATACGAGAAAGGAACTCCTTTTTCTAATGTTTAAAGAAATAAATTTAAGGAATCATTCATCCTTACACAAACTATTTTACAGTCTCAATATTACCGATACTGATCATAATTTTATTTTATAAATTTGATGGACTGGAAAAAGTTTTGTGCTTTAATAGTTATAGACCTCTTTCAGGTCTAATTAATTAAATGCTTTGAAGTCGTCCTATTTTAGGGCGGCTTTTTTGACGTTCTCTACATAAAGGGACTGTTTTAGTGTAATAAAAAGGATTTATGATCAAGACTCCACAAAAGTGGAGCTTTTTTCTTTTACATTAAACTTCCTATTAAAAGATTACCCTTGAAACTGGTAAAATAGATAAGTAAGTATAGAGAACAATTTTTATAAAAGGGGAATAAAATGGCAGATAAAAAATTACTTCTAATCGATGGTAACTCTGTAGCTTTCAGAGCCTTTTACGCTCTTTATCGTCAACTAGAATCTTTCAAGAGTCCAGACGGCCTGCATACCAATGCCATTTACGCTTTTAAGAACATGCTCGATGTCCTTTTAAAAGACGTTGATCCGACCCACGTATTGGTAGCTTTTGATGCAGGAAAAGTCACTTTTAGAACAAAAATGTACGGCGAATATAAAGGTGGACGTGCGAAAACTCCAGAAGAGTTGCTCGAACAAATGCCTTATATTCAAGAAATGCTGCATGATTTAGGCATTAAAACTTATGAATTAAAGAATTACGAAGCAGACGACATCATTGGTACTTTTGCTGCGAAGGGTGAAAAGGCCGGGTTCACAACCACGATCGTAACTGGTGACCGCGACTTGACCCAACTTGCGTCCGACAAGACGACTGTCGAAGTAACTAAATCTGGTGTTTCTCAACTTGAAGCTTATACACCAGAACATATGAAGGAAGTTAATGGGGTAACTCCAACCGAATTCATCGACATGAAGGCCTTAATGGGTGATAACTCTGATAACTACCCAGGTGTCGAAGGTATTGGTCCTAAGACAGCTTCTAATTTAATTCAAGAATATGGTTCAGTAGAAGATCTTTACGATCATATTGATGAAATGAAGAAATCTAAGCGTAAAGAGCGTTTGATTCGTGATAAAGACAAGGCCTTTTTAGCTAAAAAGCTTGCCACTATTGACCGTGATTCACCAGTTACCATTGATATTGATGACGTAAAACGCGAGCCAGTTGATTATGAGAAACTGCGTCAGTTCTATGAAAAGATGAATTTCCGTAAGTTCTTGGCAGAACTTAATGCGTCAGGTGCTGGTCAAGGTAGTGCAGATGTTGAAAAAGTTGAATACACCGTTTTAAATGATGACAATGTCAAAGATGTCAAAGCTACTGAAAAAGACACTGTTGAATTTTATCTAGAAATGCTCGGTGCTAACTATCACCTAGCTCCTTTTGTTGGCTTCAGTTTGAAGCTCAATGACAAGATCTACGTTTCAAGAGACGTGGAATTGCTTGAAGAAGATAATATCAAGCACATCTTAGAAGACGAAAAGATCAAGAAGAATGTCTTTGACCTAAAGAGAACAATGGTTGCTGCACATCGTTTGGGCATTCACACTCACGGTCTTGATTACGACATGCTTTTGGCATCCTACTTGATCAATAATGAAAACAACTCTAATGATCTGGGTGAAATTGCCCATCTTTATGGTGATTACTCCGTTAAGACCGAGCTTGAAGTCTACGGCAAAGGTAAGAGTGAACATGTTCCCGATAATGACGATGAATTGTTCAACCACTTAGCTTCCAAGGTCAACGCCATTGAAAAGCTTAAGCCGGAGCTTCTTAAAAAGCTTAAAGAACACGAACAGGATGCTTTGTTTGACACAATCGAAATCCCAACTGCTCGTGTTTTAGCCAGAATGGAAATGAACGGGATGAAGGTTGAAGCCAGCACTTTGCTTCAGTTGCAAAATGAATTTGCCGTTAAATTGAAGGAACTCGAAGACAAGATTTATGACCAAGCCGGTGAAAAGTTCAACTTGAACTCACCAAAGCAATTAGGTCACATTTTGTTTGAAAAGCTTGGTTTGCCAGTTATCAAAAAGACTAAGACTGGTTACTCAACTTCAGTTGAAGTCTTGGATCAATTAAAGACGCAAAGCCCAATCGTTAGTGAAATTTTGGATTACCGTCAAATTGCCAAGATTCAATCTACCTATGTAAAGGGTCTGCTTGATGTTATCCAACCAGATGGTCGTGTACATACACGTTACTTGCAAACTTTGACTGCCACTGGTCGTCTGTCCAGTGTGGATCCTAACTTGCAAAATATCCCTACCCGCACCGAAGAAGGAAAGCAAATCAGAAAGGCCTTCGTGCCAAGTGAACCAGACGGCTACATCTTCTCTTGCGACTATTCACAAGTTGAACTCCGTGTGCTCGCTCATGTTTCGGGCGATCAAAATATGCAAGAAGCCTTCAAGACCGGTTATGATATTCACTCACATACCGCGATGAAGATTTTCCACTTGGATTCACCAGATCAAGTAACGCCACTGATGCGTCGTCACGCTAAGGCTGTTAACTTCGGTATCGTTTATGGTATTTCCGATTACGGTTTGTCCAAGAACTTAGGCATTTCTAGAAAACGTGCTCAAGAATTTATCGACAACTACTTCGAACAATATCCTCAAATCAAGGATTACATGAATAAAGCAGTACAAGAAGCGTGTGACAAAGGCTATGCCGAAACAATCATGCACCGTCGCAGATACTTGCCAGATATTCATGCTAAGAAATACACCGTTCGTGCCTTTGCTGAAAGAACTGCTATTAATTCACCAATTCAAGGTTCAGCTGCTGATATTATTAAAATTGCAATGATTAACATGCAAGAGAAGTTAGATGAACTACATTTGAAGACTAAAATGGTAGTGCAGGTACACGATGAATTGATTTTTGATGTACCAAAAGATGAGCTAGAAACAATTAAAAAGATTGTGCCTAAAGTAATGCAATCAGCTGTTAAGCTTGATGTGCCACTAATTGCTGATTCTGGCTGGGGACACAATTGGTATGATGCAAAGTAGGTGATAAAATGCCTGAAATGCCTGAAGTTGAAACAGTTCGAAGAACGCTGCTTCCTTTAGTTAAGGGAAAAACTATTAAAAAAGTGATTTTGTGGTATCCAAAAATTGTGGCGACTGATCATGAAAAATTTTTATCTGAATTGCCTGGTAAAAAGATTATCGATATTGATCGCTACGCCAAGTATTTGCTTATTCGCTTGAGTGATAATTTAACGATTGTTTCTCATTTGCGAATGGAAGGAAAGTATCATTTAACTGCGTCTGATGCGCCTAAGGATAAACACGATCACGTTGAATTTGTTTTTACTGATGGAACAGCGTTGCGGTATAATGATGTGCGCAAATTTGGGCGGATGCAGCTAATTTTAACTGGCACCGAAAGACAAACTACAGGGATTGGTAAGCTTGGAGTAGAACCAAATAGTTCTAAATTTACTTCAGAATATTTAATCAATGGCTTAAAGCGTAAGAAGAAAAATATCAAAAACACTTTGCTTGATCAATCAGTAGTAGCTGGTCTAGGTAATATTTATGTTGATGAGGTTCTTTGGCGAACCAAGATTCATCCTTTAAGTCAGGCCAATAAAATTCCTGTGGAAAAAGTATCTGAATTACATGATCAGATTAATAAAATTATTGCCGAAGCAATTAAGCTGCAAGGTACTACAGTTCATTCCTTTTTGAATGCGAATGGACAAGTTGGAGGCTTTCAAAGTAAATTGCAAGTTTACGGTCATGTAGGTGAGCCCTGCACAGTTTGTGGTACTAAATTTGAAAAAATTAAGGTTAATGGTCGGGGAACCACTTTTTGTCCTCATTGTCAGGTGATTTATAAATGAGTTATGTCTTAGCATTAACAGGTGGAATTGCCACCGGTAAAAGTACTGCTGATGATTTTTTTAAAAATAAAAACATTCCGATTATTGACTGTGATCAAATTGCCCACGAACTGATGAAACCCGGCAATGCATCTTGGCAAGTGATTAAAGATCATTTTGGGGTAGAATATTTAAATTCAGACCAAACAATAAATCGTAAAAAATTAGGGCAATTAGTTTTTAGTAATAAAAGAGCCTTGTCTGAATTAAATCAGTTGACGCATCCGTTAATTTTCGATAAAACAGTAGCAAAGATAAAAGAATATCAGAATTTTGCTCTTGTTATTTTAGATGCACCAGTGTATTTTGAAGCGGGATTGGATAAAAAACATGTAGCTAATGGAGTTTTAGTGATTACCCTTCCTGAGCAATTACAGATTGAACGTTTAAAAAAGCGTAATAATCTATCTGACGAGGAAGCAAGAATGCGGATTAATAGTCAGATGCCATTAGCTGAAAAAGAAAAAATGGCCGATTTTGTAGTGGCAAATACTGGTACAATAAAAGAATTAGAAAATAAACTAGAACAGATATTAATTAAGATCAAAGAAGAGGGATAGCTATGGAATGTCCAAATTGTCATCAAAATGCCTCCCGCGTTATTGATTCACGTCCTAGTGATGAAAACCGTGCAATCAGACGACGCAGAGAGTGTGAAAATTGTGGTTTTCGTTTTACAACTTTTGAAAGAGTAGAAACAGCTCCGTTACTTGTAATTAAAAATGACGGTACGCGTGAACCATTTAATCGCAAGAAAATCTTGCATGGTGTAATGGCTGCAGGACAGAAACGACCAATTAGCAGTGAGCAATTTGAGCAATTGGTTGATCATGTTGAAAATAAAGTAAGAAAGCAAGGCATTAGTGAAATTTCATCTAAGAAGATTGGTCAATACGTTATGGATAAATTGGCTGATCTTGATGATGTGGCTTACATTCGTTTTGCATCTATTTATCGTGAATTTAAAGATATGTCTAGTTTCATGAAGACTATGGAAGACATGATGGCTAAGAAAGGTAAGGGCAATTAGTCATGTTTGAGACGTCTGATCCCAAACATCTTTATTATGTAGCCAATCGTGTGAAGCTTTTTCCCGAAGATGAAAAAGTTTTAATCAAATTATATCAACCGTTAGTAGGTGCAGTAGCAGTAGCGCTATATCAGACTTTGATTCAAAATTATGATCCGTATGGCATAATTTCCGACTCGAAGGGGATATATTCATTGCAAGAGCAATTGGACTGCAGTTTGAAACAATTATTTGATTCATTGCATAAATTAGAGGCTGTAGGATTAATCCAAACACTTTTGTCTGATAATGTATTCAATAATGTTTTAGTTTTTAAATTGCTGCAAGTTCCAGCTGCAGACAAATTTTTTGCGACGCCACTTTTAGCTAGTTTATTAAAAGAAAAGGTTGGTGTATCAACCTTTCATGATTTAAGTCATGCTTTTGCTCAAGAAGCAAAATTAAGGGAAAAACCTATAAAAAATGCTAAAGACGTGTCAGCAAACTTTTTTGATGTTTTTCGTTTACCTGGGGATGAAGCAATCACTCCGTCTAGTGATGTGGTTCAAGCCGCACAAGAAAATAAGATTCATGAAGTTGAAACTGCCAAGGTGAATGATCACGATAGTATTGATTGGGATTTTATCAAGCAGGAGTATAATCGCTATCAAATTCCAGCTAGTGAAATTGACCTTAATAAAGATCAAATTCGTGGTTTAATCCAAACGTATGGCTTATCAGAAAAAGAATTTGTAGATGAAAGCTTGCCATGTCTTCATGGCTCATATAGCTTAAATATGCATGACATTAGCAATACTTTAGCGGAAAATTATAAGAGGGCTAATACTAGAGAAAATGTACAAAAGCAGTTAAATGAAGGGCAAAAAAAGGCATTAGCTGTGATTAAAGATATGGATGACCATGATAAAAAGCTGTTAAAAGCAGCTAATGAGAGTTCACCCGCTGAATTTTTGTATAAAATAAAAACGCAAAAAGGCGGTATAACTAGTGCCAATGAGAAGCAGATTATTAATAATTTGCACACCCAGTATGGGTTGCCTGAAGACTTAATCAACATTTTGACCTATACATGTCTTACTTATGACACAGTAGTTAGTTCTAATTTGGCTTATAAGATTGCCAATGACTGGCTGCAACATGGCGTGGCTACAGCCGTACAGGCTTTGCAATATGTGAAAAAGCGGCGCAATAGCTTTGGTAAGAAAAAATCTGTTCGAACTTATCAAAAGCGAGTCGAAAAAGGCACTGATTGGAGTAAGAAAAAGGCTGATAGGGATGCTGGCATTTCTACCGAGCAATTGAAGAATTTATTTAAAGATTTAAATAATAAATAGGATTCAAAGATAATTGGAAGTAGGTGAAAAAATGGAGCCAATTGGCAATGTAATTAAAAAGATTGTAAAAGAGCGTAATCTGGGTGATGAACAATCTTTGATAGAACAAGCCTTGCGTGATCCTGATGTGCAGTCATTTATTCATGCAAATGCAGATAAAATTGATCAAAAGATGATTCGAAATAGTATATCTAACTTGTATGAGTATTATTCTCAAAAGCATACTGCAAGTAAGGTGATGGCAGGGTATGCTCCCCAATTATTTTTGAATGGTAAAGTAATTGATATTCGGTATGTGCCAACTAAGGCAAAATTAGCTCAAGATCGCAAGCAAGCTGCCGAGCGAAGATTACAACTAATCGATGTTCCGACTCGTCTTCATGATGTGAGTTTGAGTGAAATTGATGTAAATGATGATCGTAAACAAGTTTTAACTTTGATCTACGACTTTTTAAGAAAATATAAGCAAAATCCGCATATTCGGGGACTATATTTGTCAGGTGATTTTGGTGTTGGTAAGACATATATTTTAGCGGGATTAGCTAATTATGTGGTCACGAACATGAATAAAAATGTTGTGTTCTTGCATGTGCCAACTTTTATAGCCGGATTAGCAAGTCATTTTGACGACAATAGTTTGCAAAGTGAAATTCGCCGTTTGTCTGAATGTGATTTATTGATTTTAGATGATATTGGTGCTGAGAGTCTTAGTCAATGGTCACGAGATGACGTATTGGGTGTAATTTTACAAGCTCGGATGGATAATGTTTTACCAACATTTTTCTCATCTAATCTTGACATGGAAGCATTAGAATCTCATTTTGAAGAAACACGTAATGCGACTGATCCAGTAAAGGCTAGGAGACTTATGCAGCGAGTACGTTTTTTAGCTAAAGAAGTTGTGGTTTCTGGACCCGATCGAAGAAATTCTTTGCATTAATTTAAAAAAAGGTCTTGCATCTAAAAGTTTCGTGCGTATAATGAGAGTTAATTAAGCGAGACATGATAGCTTTCGATTCAGAGAGAAGAACCTTGTTCTGGAAGTTCTTCATTAGAAAGTTACCCCAATCGCTTATTCTCAAAGTTATTAATATTAGGTTGGATGCCTTTATCAATCCGTAAAGAGGTTAGATTACGCTAACCTGAATTTTGGGTGGAACCACGCTAATTAACGTCCCAGTGCATTCTCGCACTGGGACTTTTTTTATTATATTTTTTCTGGAGGAAAATATGAGTTTTTCAATCACTTTGCCTGATGGCTCAAAGAAAGATTTTGAAGAAAGTTTAACTATTGCTGACTTAGCTCACAACATTGCAACTTCACTTGGTAAAGCTGCTGTTGCTGGTAAGGTTAATGGTGAAATTAAGCCACTTGACTTCAAGCTTGATAGTGATAGCGAAGTTGCTATTATTACTGATAAAGATGAAGAGGGCTTAGACGTTTTACGTGCTACTGCTGCTTTTGTATTTGAAGCTGTAGCTAAGCGTGAATATCCTGAACTTCGTTTAGGTGAACATGTTGCCGATGAAGGTGGTTTCTACGTTGACACCGATAAAGATGACCAAATTAAAGTTGGTGAATTACCAAAGCTTGAAAAAGCTATGCAAAAGGTAATTAAGAACGGTGAAAAGATTGAACACGTTCAAATTGCTAAATCAGAACTTGAAGACCTTTACAAGAATGATAAGTTCAAGAGCGAACTTCTTGCTAAGGTTGAAGGCGATACTGTTGATGCTTACAAGCTTGGCGATTTTGTTGACTTTGGTTTTGATGCTTTACTTCCAAACACTGGCAAGATTAAGCAATTTAAGTTATTGTCAGTAGCTGGTGCTTACTGGTTAGGTAAGTCATCAAACCCAATGCTTCAAAGAATCTTTGGTACTGCATTCTTTAAGGAAGCTGATTTAAAGGCTGATCTTAAGCGCCGTCAAGAAATTAAGGAACGTGACCACAGAACTATCGGTCGTGACCTTGACCTCTTCTTCGTTGACCCTAAGGTTGGTGCAGGTCTTCCTTACTGGATGCCAAAGGGTGCTACTATTCGTCGTGTTGTTGAACGCTACATCATTGACCGTGAAGTAGCTGACGGTTACCAACACGTTTACACTCCAGTACTTATGAACCTTGATGCTTACAAGACTTCAGGTCACTGGGCACACTACCGTGATGACATGTTCCCACCAATGGACATGGGTGATGGCGAAATGCTTGAACTTCGTCCAATGAACTGTCCTTCACATATTCAAATCTTTAAGCACCACATTCGTTCATACCGTGATCTTCCACTTCGTGTTGCAGAACTTGGTATGATGCACAGATACGAAAAATCAGGTGCTTTGTCAGGTCTTCAACGTGTACGTGAAATGACTTTGAACGATGGTCACACATTCGTAGCACTTGATCAAGTTCAAACTGAATTTGCTAAGATCTTGAAGTTGATCATGGACGTATACAAGGACTTCGATATTACTGATTACTACTTCAGACTTTCATACCGTGATCCAAAGAACACTGACAAGTACTTTGCAAATGACGAAATGTGGGAAAAGTCACAAAAGATGCTTAAAGGTGCTATGGATGATCTTGGCCTTGACTACGTTGAAGCTGAAGGTGAAGCTGCATTCTACGGTCCAAAGCTTGATATTCAAACTAAGACTGCTTTGGGTAACGATGAAACTATGTCAACTATCCAACTTGACTTCATGCTTCCAGAAAGATTTGGTTTAACTTACGTTGGTCAAGATGGGGAAGAACACCGTCCAGTTATGATTCACCGTGGTATTGTTGGTACTATGGAAAGATTCATTGCTTACTTAACTGAAATTTACAAGGGTGCATTCCCAACTTGGCTTGCACCAGTTCAAGTTGAAATTATCCCAGTTAACCTTGATGCTCATGGTGAATATGCAGAAAAGGTTCGTCAAGAACTTGCTAAGCGTGGCTTCAGAGCAGAAGTTGATACTCGTAACGAAAAGATGGGTTACAAGATTCGTGAATCACAAACTCAAAAGGTACCTTACACTTTGGTATTAGGTGATGACGAAATTAACGCTAATGGCGTAAACGTACGTCCTTACGGTACTGACGAAGAAATTTCTAAGAGTTTAGATGACTTTATCGCTGAAATTGATGCAGATGTTAAGTCATACTCACGTGAAAAATAATTAATTTTTAGCTGCAAATAGTTTTTTGCTATTTGCAGCTTTTTTTATGAGGAATATAATTGTTAGTAATTTTAGTAAATGGAGAGATGAAAAATGAGATTACGTTTGTTGCCTTTTTAAATTAATTTAGAAAGGGCAGATACAAAATGAAAATTATAATTAGAGAATATCAAGCTGAAGACTATCATCAAATTGAACGAATCCATGATTTGGCTAGATTGCAAGAGTTAAAAATTGGAAAAGCTGAAAAGTATTTTAAACCTTTAGAAAAAGCTATTTATAAAGAGGATTTATTTAATTCTAAAATTTATGTAGCATGTGATAAACAAAAAATTATTGGATTTATTGCCGTCAAACCAAATATTTTAGATTATATTTATGTTGATCCCGCCTATCAGGGACAAGGAGTTGGGAAGAATCTCATTTCTTATGTCTTAAGAATTATGAAGCGTCCAATAACTTTAGAAGTTTTTCAGGAAAATAAAGTTGCTAAAAAATTATATTCGCATTTTGGTTTTAAAACTAAAAAAATTATTTATCAGCAGTGGGATGGTAATGATCCACAAAAATACTCTGATGAAACAATGGTTTTAGAGAAATAATTCATTGTAGTAATATCTTACTCACGTGAAAAATAACCAATAACTTAAAAAATTAAACCAAGAATTCCGTCTTTTGTAGAGAATTCTGTTTTTTTTTTATGCATGATAAAGCTTTACAAAAGTGTTACTATAATGGTGTAACGTTATTATATTTTATTTTGTGTGAGGTATAATATGAAGAATTGGATAAGTACAAATGAGAAACAACGTTTCGCATTGAAGAAGATTGCAGGTAAGACTGTGTCTGTCTTGATTGGGACAACATTGTTTGGGTTCTACTTGGGAACTAAGACTGAAGTACATGTGGTTAAGGCTGATACAATCACTGATGTATCAACCAAATTAGAGCAAGCAAAACCTGAAACAACTCCAGAAGTAGACACAAAGTCTGCAATAAAAGAGGCTTCAGATAACGTAGCCAGAGATGCTGTGCAAACAACAGATACGACAAATAATAAAGAGCAATCAGCAACGCTGGCTACTCCAATTAAATCATTAGCTCCTACTGTAGCTTCAAATAAAACTAGCGAAGTAAGCGATAGCTTAAAAGTACCAACTGAAAAAACTACTGAGCCGACATCTAACTTAAATACTGAAAATAATCAAAAAGATGCTGTGCAAACAACAGATACGACAAATAATAAAGAGCAATCAGCAACGCTGGCTACTCCAATTAAATCATTAGCTCCTACTGTAGCTTCAAATAAAACTAGCGAAGTAAGCGATAGCTTAAAAGTACCAACTGAAAAAACTACTGAGCCGACATCTAACTTAAATACTGAAAATAATCAAAAAGATGCTGTGCAAACAACAGATACGACAAATAATAAAGAGCAATCAGCAACGCTGGCTACTCCAATTAAATCATTAGCTCCTACTGTAGTTTCAAATAAAACTAGTGAAGTAAGCGATAGCTTAAAAGTACCAACTGAAAAAACTAGTGTGCCGACATCTAACTTAAATACTGAAAATAATCAAATTGTTAAGAATTTTCTAGCTGCTTCACTTGTATTAGCTTCAAGTACTAGGTCACTTGCAACTGATCAAGAAGCAGAATTACCTGAATCGAAACAAAGGTTCGAACTTCAACCTACTTCATTTTACAATGGCTTAGTTTCAACAGAAAAAGCTAAAGGTAAAGAAGCTACATGGTTGTGGAAAGCTTTAAACTCTTATTGGCATTCCGATGAAGGATATACGAAGATTAAAGAGACATTGAATGATGCAAAATTATATTACTTCGCTGTTTTTGCTGATTATAGTAACTCTGATCACAATTTTATCTTAGTAGCGCGCGATAAAAACGATTTGGATAATCCAACCATTACAGCCAAAATTGTCGATTTTTATAGAGGGGTGAATACTGAAACGCTTACAGTTGCCGCAAATAGCTCTCAAACAAGTACTGAAAGTACTAAGGGTCGCTATACTATTCAAAACTTTGGTAATGGTTCATATTCTGTTACTCTAAATACTGGTACTAACCCTTATGGATTATTACCAGTAATTGATAGGGGCCTTTTGAATCCTGATCTTGCTGGTAAGAGCAAAGGTGAGTATGACGCGATTGCTAAGAGCAAGTCGATTAGTAGTTATTCTAGCTACATTCCTAAACGGCGTACCCAACTCATACGCTATGTAGACCGAGCAACTGGCAAAGATCTTGTACAGCCAATTAAAATAAGTGGCTACGGCAACCAGCAATATCAAGCAGACGATATTACCCCCCCAACTGTTGATGGTTATACTTATGAGAGGTCTTCAGGCTTTGCCAGTGATGGACTTGTACTTGGTGATTACGGTTATCCAACTACTGGTAATGTAACTGAATTTAGTGTCGGTGAAACCTTTGACCTCTCTGAAAATAGCGATGTCATGGTTAGAAGTACCGTCATTGAGAAGAATGGTAGTATTCGCTCAGTTGTATACTACAAAGGCAAACCTCTAAACGAAACTGTCGGTACAAGTGGTGTGAGGATCTTAGGAACAAGCGATAGTACCAATAAGATGTACTTTACCGTCGGTGGTAAGGACTACATGTTTATTAATCCGGTAACCGCTACTGATAATAGTACTGTATACTACTATGCCAAGACTGGTCATGAGCAAGAGAGTACCATGACTGTTCACTATATTGATGTTACTAATAGTGGGATTAATAGTAACTTTATCCCAAGTGACGGTACAGAAATAGATAAACAAGTTTTAACTGGAAAAATCGATGAAAAATACACCAATACTTTAAAAGCTCCTGAAGGCTATCAGATAGTAGCAAAAGATAAAGCAGCTGAAACAGGCACTTACTCAATTGATGCACACGATGCCTATGTATATGTGAAGAAGCCAGATACTTCTACAGAGCAAGAAGTAAAATTACCAGACAGCAAGGTAGAAGTAAGCGATCCAAACCACTTAACTGATGGAGAAAAGCAACAGGTTAAGGACAAGGTAGCCAAGTCCAACCCAGATGCCAAGGATATCAAAGTAGGTGACAATGGATACACAGATGTAAGCTTTAAGAATGGCAACCATGGTCATGTCGCCGGCAGTGAGTTGGTAACTAAGAAGCCAGATACTTCTACAGAGCAAGAAGTAAAATTACCAGACAGCAAGGTAGAAGTAAGCGATCCAAACCACTTAACTGATGGAGAAAAGCAACAGGTTAAGGACAAGGTAGCCAAGTCCAACCCAGATGCCAAGGATATCAAAGTAGGTGACAATGGATACACAGATGTAAGCTTTAAGAATGGCAACCATGGTCATGTCGCCGGCAGTGAGTTGATTATTAAGAAAGATAATAATTCATCTAACACTTCTAATAACACAGATGCTGATAAGCATCCTGCAGTAATCCCAGATACTAAGACTCCAGTCCAAGATCCAAATCATTTGACTGATGCGGAGAAGAGCCAGATTAAAGATAATGTATCTAAGTCTAATCCAAATGTTAAAGATATATTAGTTGGCAATAACGCAGATACTACTTTAATTTACGGTGATGGGTCTAAGAATGTTATTAAGGGTACTGATTTAATAGTTGTTAAATTAACTTCAACTATCTCACCATCTAAGAATACTTCTGGTTTACAAGGTAAGGATAAGAATACTTCGAATAAGAATGAAGTATCCTCAAAACAAACCCTGCCACAAACTGGTGAATCAGATAACGTATTAGCTGTAATTAGTGGTGCAGTGATGACAATCTTATCTGTAGTAACATTCGGCTTGATTAAACGTAGAAAAGAATAATCACAGTTAGAGCAAATGAGACTTTTGAGGTCTTGTTTGCTTTTTCTGTGAAAAATAATCAACTATGGTAAGCGTCTAATGTAAGGTAAGCGTCATATAACCGAGTATCTTTTTTAGTCCGTATTTTTCAGGTATTCTAA
>NZ_PCZD01000046.1:0-14254 GCF_002553975.1 Lactobacillus sp. UMNPBX6 | reverse complement strand
CGGAATCAAGCCTCTATTAATCCTGTATTTTAAACTGTCTAATTTTTAGGTCTCAGTTCAGAATAATCCTAGATCATTTTTTATATTATTTTTCGTATTCGGTTAAAGCATCCTTAACCCATTCTTCGTTGCGTTCACCATGTGCATTCAATTCAACTACACGCTTAGTTGAATCCCAACTATCATCTACTCGTGTAATAGTTAGTTGCAAATATTCATCAGGCAAATCGTTCATTACCAACTGAGGCCATTCAATTACTACCAAGCCAGGTTCAGCCAAATAGCCATCTAAGTCAATTGATGATAAATCATCATTCTCTAAACGATAAAAGTCCATATGGAAAAGCGGTAATTCAGCTTCACGGTATTCACGCACAATAGTAAAAGTTGGGCTTTTTACAGGTCGATGTATGCCTAGTGTGCGTCCTAAGCCCTGCGTAAGAGTGGTTTTCCCGGCACCCAAATCACCATTTAATAAGAGCAAATCATGCGGCTTAGCCGTTTTGGCCAAAGATGCACCTAACTTTTGCATCTCCTCTGCAGAATTAATTTCTAACTTAGTCATTATTTTTCATCCTTTGCTAAAGCTTGAGCAGCTGTAACAATTGCTAAATCATAAATATCTTGTTCACTACAGCCACGAGATAAGTCATTAACTGGTGCAGCCAAACCTTGTAAGATTGGACCTACAGCAGTGAAGCCGCCCAAACGTTGAACCATCTTGTATGCAATATTTCCTGATTGAAGCTCTGGGAAGACAAAGACATTTGCATGTCCTGCTACTTTAGAACCAGGTGCCTTCTTTTCACCAACAGCTGGAACAAATGCGGCATCAAATTGCAATTCACCATCTGCTGGAATTTCCGGATGACTCTTTTGGAACATTGCAGCTGCATCATGAACCTTATCAACCATTGGTCCTTCAGCTGAACCTTTAGTAGAAAAGCTTAAAAAGGCTACTTTAGGATCAATTTCAGCCATCTTAGCTGTTTGTGCTGATTGATAACCAATTTCAGCCAAAGTCTCTTCATCAGGCTCAATATTAATTGCACAATCAGCAAAAATATATCTTTCATCACCTTTTTCCATTACAAAGGCGCCAGATACACGATGCATCCCTTCAGCAGCATGGATTAATTGCAAAGCCGGCAAAACAGTATTGGCGGTTGAATGAGCTGCACCGGATACCATTCCATCTGCTAAGTCCATCTTTACTAACATTGTACCGAAATAGTTTTCCTTAGCTAATTTGGCTTTAGCCTCGGCTGCACTAGTATCTTTTCTTCTAGCTGCTATAAATGCCTTTACCATTTTATCTAAATCCGCATAATTATTTGGATCATAAATCTTTACCCCGGTAAGATCCAAATTATTTTCTTCCGCTATTTTGGCGACATTTTCTTTTTTGCCAATTAAAATTGGCTCAACTATCCCGTCTTTATTCAAATTAGAAACGGCAGTCAAAATTCTTAAATCGTCACTTTCAGGAAAAACAATTCTTTTTTTGTCTTTTGCTGCTTCAACTTGCTTTTTAAATAATGAAAATACACTCATATATATACCTCTTATGCTAAATCAGATTTATTCACTGTTTCTGGCAATTGCCAATCAATAGGCGTCTCGCCAAAATTAAGCAATGCCGTATTACAACGTGAGAATGGTCGAGAACCAAAAAATCCTCGATCAGCTGAAAATGGACTCGGATGAGATGATTTTATAATAAAATTCTTACTTTGATCAATTAATGGGATTTTATTTTGAGCAAATCTACCCCATAAAATAAAAACAACCTTTCCACGTTTACTTAAAGCCTTAATCGCAGTGTCTGTTACATCTTCCCATCCCTTACCTTGATGGCCGTTAGCATGACCATAAGGAACAGTTAGCACAGCATTTAAAAGCAAGACGCCTTGGTCGGCCCATTTCTTTAAATAGCCATGGTTAACCGGACGAGCACCAACATCATCATAAAGTTCCTTATAAATATTTCTAAGTGATGGTGGCAATGGTGTACCTGGCATAACTGAAAAGCTCATGCCATTTGCTTGTCCCGGATTATGATATGGATCTTGGCCCAAAATCACTACTTTAGTTTTGTTAAACGGTGTTAATTTAAAAGCAGTAAAAATATGATACATATCTGGAAAAATACGTTTAGTAGAATATTCTTCTTTTAAAAAATTATGTAATTCGTGATACTTATCACTTGCAAAAACTGGATCTAAAATTTTATCCCAGTCATTACCGATTAATTCTTTAGCCAAGTCTTACACCCTCTTTTCTAATCTCCTTTATGGTATCATTAATTTAATAGCAATTGGGAGGAAATTTTATGATCAAATTGGTAGCTTGCGATCTCGATGGTACATTATTTAATTCTAATATGTCCGTTTCTGAAGCAAATATTCAAGCTGTGAAAAATGCACAAAATAACGGTATTGAATTTTTAATTGCTACCGGTCGAGCTCCACGTGAATCTCGCACAGTTCTAAAAGATGCTGGTTTACATACTGGTTTTATCAATTTAAATGGAGCCCTAGTTTTCGATGAAGACGGCAAATTAATGGTCAAACATAAAATCCCAACTTCTAAGGCTTTAAAACTTGTTGAATTATTACATCAGGCAGGATTTTATTTTGAAATCATCACTGCTGATCAAGTTTATACTGAAGACCTTAACCAGCGTATTTCTAATGTAGCGCATTTAATGGTCGATCTAAATCCTTTACTTGATTTTAAACAAGCAGTCGCAATCTCTGCCGGAAATAAGACTATCATGAACATGAAACAAGTTGACCATTTTGAGGACCTATTACATGATCCTGATGTTGAAGTAATGAAAATCATTGCATTTGATTCACGTGGTCATGAGGCCTTTGATAATGTTAAAAAAGAAGTGGCAAAAATTGAGGATTTAGTTGTTACTTCTAGTTCATCATCTAATATTGAAATCAATGCTCACCAAGCACAAAAAGGGATCGCCCTTCTTGATTACGCCAAACTAAAAAATATTAAACGTGACGAAATTGCGGCTATCGGAGATAATTTAAATGATGAAAGCATGATTCGTGAAGCTGGAACAGGAGTAGCCATGAGTAATGCCATTCCAGCAATAAAAAAGTTAGCACAAATCACTACTAAAACTAATAACGAAGACGGCGTAGCTTATATCTTAAATCAGTTTATAAAGGAAAATAAACAAGATCAGAGGTGACAAAGTATGTTGTTTTGGCTGGAACTTAATCAAGAAAAAGATTATGGTCAAATTCCTGTGATCAATCCTAAAGGAAAAATTGAATTTATTATTCAAGGAAATCTCGATAACCCAAATCATACTTTATATTTATATGACACTAACAGAAACGAAATTGGACGCTTATTTACTGATGGTACTGGACTGATTGCATCCTTTACTATTGACGTAGTAGATCACTCTCTAGTTAGTGTCAAAAAGCTTAATACGCTTAATACTAATATATTTTATCTGACTCAACTAAAATATATCGTTACGGGAAGTATTAAACGAGGGACCTATACTTTTAGATCAGGCTTTAAAAGTATTGCTAACGTCAAGACAATCGTTGCAGAACATGGGGTTGTCCTAACATGCAATATCACCAAGCCAGAAGATATTCCATTTATTTTACTTACTTCAGTATTATTTACCCAATGGCACGTAACCCCATTAAAATTACCTACATTTCCACCAATAGCAAAAAAATTAGAAATTAATCCTAATTAATCAGAAAAAGTGTCTGGGAAAAAACTAATTCCTAAGACATAAAAAAAGAACGATGATTTCCTATTCGATTTCATCGTTCTTTTTCTATACTTTTAGTTTCTGCCTTGATATTATTAAATCACCACAATATAAAAATAAGAAGGTGGAAACTATCATGTACAAGAATTATATCACAGGCCAAACGGCTTTAACACTTAATTTAGACTTTGCTATACCTAATAATCACTTAGCTAACGCCATTAGCTGGTTCGTCGATTCGATTCCAGAAGACGTCTTGTTTGGCGATACTGCCAAAACCGGGCGTCCTGCCTATCACCCAGCCATGATGCTCAAGATCTTGCTCTTTGCCTATTCTCGCAGAGTATTCTCAGGCAGAAAAATTGCGCTGATGCTAGAAGAAAATCTGCCGATTATGGTACTGGCAGAGCATCAAAAGATCTCATACCATACTATCAATAATTTTAGATCGAGCGACCACGCCAACGAATTGATTAAGAAAAGCTTCCTTTACTTTACGAACCTATTAGAGCAGGAAGGTCTATGAAGGAGCTATCTTTATTGATGGCACCAAAATTGAAGCTGATGCCAATCTCTATACTTTCGTTTGGCGCAAGGCAGTTGAACTATATGATGAACTGATTGCCAAAGAAGTCGTCAAAGCAATGGCAAAAGAGCAAGTCCAGACCAGTCAGGGATTGGCAGAGCTAGCGCAAGAAACGGAAGCTGAAATTGAAAAGCTGACTGAAGAGATTGCCCGAGAGCCTAAAGCCATTCCTGGTGGATCGCCTAGAAAAGCAAGAAGGCGCGGTCTTAAGAAGCTGCTTCATAAACTCAGAAAAGACTATGTTCCTAGAATGAAGAAATACAAAGAGGCGAAAGCAATCTTTGCTGGGCGCAATAGCTATTCCAAGACCGACCACGATGCGACTTTCATGCATATGAAAGAAGATCACATGAGAAATGGTCAGCTTAAGCCAGGCTATAATATTCAAGTCGCTACGACGGATCAGTATGTAGTTGATTTCGCCTTGTATCCTAATCCGACTGACTTTAAGCAGTACTATATCCCTTATACCATGTATGAAAAGGAACAAACCAGAAAGTACAAAAACGATCCATCTAAGCTAGCTAACTGGTTCTATGATGAACAAGACGATTACTACCTTGATCAAAACGGCGTTAGATTTAGCTTCAAATATTATAGTCGGCGTAAAGATAAAACGACTGGTCAGGTTCGCTATAATCCTAACTGGCAATACTTAAAAGAAAAAGCCAAAGCAGTTCTCCAAAGTCCTGAAGGCAGTCACATCTACAGAATGAGAAAGTATGATGTGGAGCCGATTTTTGGACATTTGAAGAATGTTTTTGGCATGCGTCGAACTCATTTAAGAGGCAAAAAGAAGGTTGAAACCGATGTGGAAATAGCCTTCATGATGATGAATTTAAGCAAATATTGGAACAGAAGATGATCAAAGGACCAATTTTGTTTAAGCGAAAAGAAAAAGACGGTCAAGCAACTCAAATTAAGAGTTAGATTGATCGTCTTTTTGTATCTGAGAGTTAGTTTTTTCCCAGACACTTTCTAGAAAGTGATATAGATATAGATGTATCTTCTGCCATAAAGTTTGTATTTATTAAGTAATAAGGAATTATTAGGCAGAGACTGAATAATGAAGGTTTACTCTGTAATATTTCAACCTCCATTACTTATTATACTTTTTTAGGTAAAAAATACAAGGGGGTTAAATGTTATTATTTCTTAATGTGTTTCCTTACGTTTGGGCATTTAATAAAAGTTTTAGGCTCTATTGTCTGTTATTAAATGCATAATAAAAAGGAACTCCTTAATTAAGAAGTTCCTTTTTTAATAATCAGATTAGTCTTGGTAGTTTACCAATTCTAAGTATGATTCAGGCTTAAGTGAAGCACCACCAACTAAGCCACCATCAATGTCAGGCTTTGACATTAATTCCTTAACGTTAGCTGGCTTTACAGAACCACCGTATTGAATACGAACGTTTTCTGCAGTTTCTTCGTTGTACAAGTCCTTAACAGTTTCACGGATAGTCTTGCACATTTCTTCAGCTTGGTCTGATGAAGCAGTCTTACCAGTACCAATAGCCCAGATTGGTTCATAAGCAATAACAAGGTTTGAAACTTGTTCAGCAGTAAGACCATCTAAAGCAGCCTTAATTTGACCAACAACCCAGTCTTCTTGCTTGTTTGCTTCACGGGTTTCAAGTGATTCACCACAGCAAATGATTGGCTTCAAGCCATTAGCAAAGATTGCCTTAGCCTTCTTGTTAATGTCTTCATCAGTTTCGTGGAAGTAACCACGACGTTCTGAGTGACCAATAATTACGTAGTCCATACCCATTTCTTTCAAGACCTTAGGTGAAGTTTCACCGGTGTAAGCACCTTCGTCTTCAAAGTAACAGTTTTCAGCACCGATGTGTAAGTTTGAACCTTTAGCTGCTTTTCTTAAAGCATCAAGGTCAACTGCAGGTGCACAAATAAGTGATTCTACCTTACTTGGATCTGGCAACTTGTCCTTAACAGCGTCAACGAATTCAGTAGTCTGTTCTGGATTCATGTGTAACTTCCAGTTACCAGCAATAATTGGTGTACGGCTCATTAGTCTATTATCTCCTTAACTTAAATTACTTGTCTTGTACGCAAGCGATACCTGGCAATACTTTACCTTCAAGGTAGTTAAGTGAAGCACCACCACCAGTTGAAATGTGGCTGATCTTAGGTGCAATACCCAATTGCTTAGCAGCAGCAGTTGAGTCACCACCACCGATAATAGTGGTTGCGTCAGTAAGATCTGCTAATGCACGACCAACTTCCAAAGTACCTTCTGCGAAGTTAGGCATTTCGAAAGCACCCATTGGTCCGTTCCAAACAACAGTCTTAGCATCCTTTAAGATGTCCTTGAACTTAGCAATAGTCTTAGGACCAATGTCAAGACCCATCATGTTGTCAGGAATGTCATCACCAACAACTTCACGTGAAGCATCGTTTGAGAATTCAGTTGCAGCTACGTTGTCAACTGGAAGAACGATCTTGTCGCCAGCCTTTTCAAGCAATTCCTTAGCAAGGTCTACCTTATCAGCTTCAAATAATGATTTACCGATCTTGTGGCCTTGAGCTGCTAAGAAGGTGTAAGCCATACCACCACCGATTAAGATGTGGTCTGACTTAGGAATCAAGTTGTTAATAACACCAATCTTGTCTGAAACCTTAGCACCACCCAAGATAGTTACAAATGGGTGTACAGGGTTATCAACAGCGTCACCTAAGTACTTGATTTCCTTTTCAAGTAAGTAACCGGCAGCTGCAGGCTTGCCGTTTTCCTTCATTGCAGTAGCTATACCAACGTTTGATGCGTGACTTCTGTGAGCAGTACCAAATGCGTCGTTTACAAACATGTCACCAAGGCTTGCCCAGTATTCGCCAAGCTTAGGATCGTTACCTGATTCACGCTTACCAAAGTCATTGTCGATATCTTGGAATCTAGTATTTTCAAGAACAACAACGTCGCCATCTTTCATGTTGTTGATAGCATCTTCAACTTCTTTACCTTCGTTTGATGGTACAAAAGTTACAGGCTTCTTAAGAAGTTCACTTAAACGTTCAGCAACTGGCTTTAATGATAATTCCTTCTTGTCAGCATCTGACTTAATACGGCCCAAGTGACTAAGCAAAATAGCCTTACCACCGTGTTCAATGATGTACTTGATAGTTGGAAGTGCAGCAACGATACGGTTGTCATCACCGATAACGCCGTCCTTAATTGGAACATTGAAGTCTACACGTACTAAAACCTTTTTGCCTTTAACATCAAGATCGTCAACGATTAATTTAGCCATTATAATCCTCCGATTATTTTGATATTTTTCCTTCAAAAAAAGGCGGAAGGAAGAATCTCCCTCCGCCTTCTCAATTACCACTTAACTATAATCAGTTAATTTAAATTAATGATTAAAGAGTAGCAAAGTGTAATAAAGTACGAACCATTTGGCAAGTGAATGAGTATTCGTTGTCGTACCAAGCAACAGTCTTAACTAATTGCTTGTCACCTGCAGTAGTTACCATAGTTTGAGTTGGGTCAAAGATTGAACCAGCAGTCATGTTCAAAACATCGCTTGAAACAATGTGGTCACCATTGTAAGCAAATGATGGGCTTTCGTACTTCTTCATAGCTTCGTTAACTTCGTCAGCAGTAACCTTCTTGCTCAAGATTGATACTAATTCAGTTTCTGAACCATCTGGAACTGGAACACGTTGTGCGTGACCGTTCATCTTACCGTTCAAGTTAGGCAATACCAAACCGATAGCCTTAGCTGAACCAGTAGTATGAGGAATGATGTTTTCAGCAGCAGCACGAGCGTCTTGTTCCTTACCACTACGAGCAGGACCATCCAAAGTCATTTGAGTACCAGTGTATGCGTGGATAGTAGTCATAGTAGCAACTTCGATACCGAATTCCTTGTCCAAAGCGTTAGCCATTGGTGCAAGTGAGTTAGTAGTACATGAAGCAGCTGAAACAATCTTGTCGTCAGCGGTCAAAGTGTTTTCGTTTACTGAGTAAACGATAGTCTTCAAGTCATTACCAGCTGGAGCTGAGATCAATACACGCTTAGCACCTGCGTCAAGGTGAGCTTGTGACTTAGCCTTGCTAGTGTAGAAACCAGTACATTCAAGAACAAAGTCAACACCATCGTTCTTAACCCAAGGAATGTTTTGTGCTTGTGGTTCAGCGTATACGTGGTACTTCTTACCGTCAACTACGATAGCATCTTCAGTTGATGAAACTTCGTGGTTGAAAGTACCATGAGTAGTGTCGTACTTAAGTAAGTAAGCAAGCATTGATGGAGTAGTCAAGTCGTTGATAGCAACAACTTCGATGTCCTTACTCTTTTCGCCTAAGTCCATAATACGACGGAATGCTAAACGACCGATACGGCCGAAACCGTTAATACCAATTTTAACTGTCATAACCTAAAAGTCCTCCTTTAAGAACTATAAACAACAATTTATTTTAAACGGGATTTTATTTCCCCTTTAAAATCATATTTGAGGCACCCTCATCAGTAATTAACCAGGTTTGATGAGGTGCATTGGGCATATATGCTTTTATTGCTTTGGCTTTTCTTGCACCACATGCAAAAGCAAATATGTGGGGTATTTTATATAGGTTCTCAAACTGTAATCCAACCTGGGTGATACGGTCGACAACCTTACCTTTTTCATCGAAGAAACACCCGAAACATTCGGTGACGGCCTTCTTTTCACGAAGCTCCGAAAGTCTAATTGAATTATACCCTCTACGCTGCGCCATTTCTTGGGCTAACCCAATACCATGGATCACTGCATCGCTTTGTGAAATATCTTGCAGAACATCCGCAATCGAGGATTCACGTATCAAAGATTTATACGCTGCAGCTGAAACTTGTTCAGGTAAATACAATGTCTTATACGTACCCGAAGTTTTAGCTGCCATTTCTTGGACGATTGTATTACTTTGCGTTTCTACATTTTCGCCCAAGGCTCCTCGACCAGGAACAAATTCTAACTGGCGGTTATTCCCTAAACTAGGAGATAAATACTTAGCAGATTTTGCTAAAGCCGCTCCACCTAGAATTGTAACTATTGAATGACCTAATGGCAAGAGTAAATTTAAAGCTGAACTTAACTCTTCTCCCATCTCTTCATAAACGCGATCTTGCAAATCAGCATTACCTGGTACAATCAAGGTTCTTTCAATCCCTAATTTCTTAGCCAGTGCTAATTCTGTTTCACCCGCATTAAAGAGACGGTCAATCAATGGCCCCGCATCTTGTAATGTTTTCTCGCCCTTTTCAGTTAAAAACATTCCAAAACTTTTAGTTTCAATCAAACCTAATTGACTCAAATATTCAGTTTCGGTTCTAATGTTTCTTTCTGAAAGCCCTAAATGTTGAGCTACACTTCTACGCCCAATCGGCGCATGCAGTGCTATCTGCTCAAGGACAAGATACCTTTGTCGAAGAATCTTTAAGACGTCGGGAACGAGCGCTTCGAGCAAAGAAAAGTCCGAATTCATCGTTCCCTCCTTTCCCTGGGACGCTTAATGACCACATCTGTGTCGATTGCTGTCCCAGAATACTTAAAAATATAAGAGAAACGTACAACTATTTCAAATTCATACATTTCCCAATCGACACTGTTAGTATAACAATGTATTTTTCGTAATTCAAGAAAAAGATCGGCTATTTTAAAAAAATTGTAAGGCTCACAAAATCATTTCTATTTATATTCTTTTTCTGTTATACTAGAAGCTGCGTAGTTTGGGTCCTTAGTGTAATGGATCGCACGTAAGATTCCGGTTCTTAAAATCTGGGTTCGACTCCCAGGGGACCCATACAAAAAAGGCTAGAGCAATTGCTCTAGCTTTTTCATTTACTATTAAAACTTACCTGAAGTCAATTCAGCACGTTGTGCAAATTGTACATACAATCTTGAACCAGTTGCTGACATACCTTCAATTTCACGTTTAGTGTTGAAACGGTAATGCTTTTGTGCAGAGCCATTTTCACTTACCTTAAAGATGTTGTCATTAAAGCCAATGAAGAAGTGACCGTCGCCATAAGCAAAGCCTTGAACTGGTGAATTAGAAATAAATCTACCTTCAGTTGCACCAACTTCAGTAGCATTCCAAGTATCACCATCTCTAGTTAACTTCCAGTATTCATAGCAGTTATGACCACCATTGTGGAATAAAGCGTACATAGTATCGTCGCCTACAAAAGTAGCGTTGTGAATGTAACGATTATCTGAAATTCTAAATGTCCAAATCTTGTTAATCTTCATATCGCTCTTGCGAATTTGTAAGATTTCTTCTGAAGCAGGACCATTATTGTATTTATTGTCATTAGCCAATACGTAGATGTAACTTGATGAAGAACCTAATGATTGACCGTGACCCAATTTAATATATGGACTTACTTTAATGTTTTTAGCGTATGACCTAAAAGTGCTCCACTTCATAGTAGTAAGATTTTGTGCAGCATACTTGCTCTTTAATGCATTCAAGTTATATGAAACTAAGTGTCCATATTGACTATTGCTGCTTGTAAATAATGAAGTAGTGAAAATACCGCCGTTAACTGTCATACCTTCAGGAATTACACCAACTTGGCCCATTGCATCCCCAGCTTGACCATAACCTAAACTCAAAAATCTAGGTTGGAACAAACGAGTTCTAAGAGTTAAGCCATTGCTCTTAATGGTGTTGCTAGTAGTTTCTGAACGGTATCCATGTGCACGATTCCAGTTTCTAGATGAGCCCTTTGAGCCACCATTCCAAGTAGAAGTAGTCTTAAAGCCCTTCTTCGGAGTAACACTTGGAGAAGCCATATCACCATCATGAACGTCAATATTAACTTCTGCCTTTGCTTTACCATAACTATAGGTTACTTTGTCTGGATTAGTACTTACATACTTTCTAGAAACATGAACCTTATTAGGATTAATTGCAGTACCATGTGCATCTGTAGCGTAGTTAATCGCATCTCTAGTAGGGAAGCTGTAATCACTATTTTTAACTAAGCTTACCTCATTAGCAACAGAGATTTGGTTACGTGCAAAGAATTTTTCACTTACCCAACCAACATTGCGACCATCAACAATAATCTTCCAGAAAGTACCTTTTCTGGTTGATCTAGATTCCTTTGATTGAATTTGACCATGTTTAAAATACTTAGTTGAAGTAAACTTGCCGCTTGGTCCCTTGCTTGAAACATTGTGATAAATTGCATAATTACCATTACCTGCAATTTTAGTAACAGCCTTGCCGTAGCTTTTAGCTTGAACAGTGTTTGCTTGACCATTAATAGTTAATAAACTTCCAGCAAGCAATAAACTAGCTAAAATTAGCTTTTTATTGTTTCTCATTCATTCTTCCTCCTTAAAAAAACAACATATACTCATATCCTAGCACCAATTCATCAAAAATGTTCTTATATTATTAAAAAAAAATTAATGTAAGAACATACTAATGGCATTGTTATATAATGAAAGGGCTCACAATTTATATTAGGAGTGTTTTTATGGTCGAATCACAAAGCAATCCCAAAAAGATGATGTGGACTACTCTGGCAATGATGGCGTTCTCCACTGTTTGGGGATTTGGTAACGTTGTTAATGGGTACGTCTACTTTGATGGAACAAAGGTCATCTTCAGTTGGGTAGGCATGTTCCTTCTCTACTTTGTTCCCTATGCACTGATGGTTGGTGAACTAGGTGCTACATTCAAAAATGCCGAAGGTGGGGTATCATCTTGGGTAAATGCCACAATGGGTGCAAAATGGGCATATTATGCAGGTTGGACTTATTGGGCTTGCCACGTCGTATATATTTCTAGTAAAGGTACCGGTGGCTTAAGAGCTATGGCTTGGGGCATCTTTGGTAACACCAGATGGTACGACGGATTACCTACTGCTTGGACACAATTTGCAACATTAGTTGTATTTTTATTCTTCTGCTGGGTAGCAAGTCGTGGTATTCCTGTATTAAAGGGCTTAGCAACTATCGCAGGTTCTTCAATGTTCATCATGTCAATTTTGTTTATCATCATGATGTTTGCCGCTCCGGCTATTAATCCAGGAGCAGGATTTTACCACATTGATCTTAATTGGAAGAATTTAATGCCAACTTTCAACGTTAAATACTTTACTTCTCTTTCAATCTTAGTATTTGCCGTTGGTGGCTGTGAAAAGATTTCGCCTTATGTTAATAAGGTAAAAGATCCTTCCAAGAATTTCCCTAAGGCAATGATGGCATTAGCAATCATGGTTATGGTATCAGCAATTTTAGGTACCTTTGCCATGGCATTGATGTTTGATCCGAAGGTCGTTAATGCTAATTTGAATGAATATATTTCAAATGGTGCCTACATGGCCTTCCAAAAACTAGGCGAATACTACCATGTTGGTGGATTATTCATGTACATCTACTCATGGTGTAATGTAATTGGTCAATTCTCCACCTTAGTAATTAGTATTGACGCACCGCTTAGAATGCTTTTGGGAAGTAAAGAAGCAAAAGAATTTATTCCTAAAGGTTTATTCAAGCTTAACAAGCATGGTGCTTATATCAATGGTATTTGGATGATCGTTGTTTTATCAGGTGGTTTAATTGCTATCCAAGCATTTGTTCCTAACGCACAAGCTGTAATGGCTCAATTAGTTAAGTTAAACTCAACTACCATGCCACTTCGTTACCTTTGGGTATTTGCAGCTTATATTGCTTTAAGAAAGCATCAAAAATCATTTGAAACCACTTATCAAATGACTAAATCTCAGGGATTAGCTTATACCGCAGGTATTTGGTGTTTCTTAGTTACTGCAGCATGTTGTATTTTTGGTATTTATTCACCAGATCCATTTACATTAATGCTCAATATCTTAACACCAATCATCTTAATCGCATTGGGATTGATTCTTCCTGGTATTAAAAAATATCAAGAAGCAAAGGCCAATTAGATATAGATATAACAAAAAAGACCGTTGACAGCGGTCTTTTTTTATTTTTTAATTTCATTTAGATTAAAAATGAGGTGGAAAAATATGACATTACCTTTTAAAGCTGTTGCAGTTGACATGGATGGGACATTCTTAGATGATCGTAAGCAATTTAATCATGAACAATTTGATCAAATACTTACGGAATTAGAAAAAAGAAACGTTCATTTTATCGTAGCTTCTGGTCGGCCATACACTAGATTAAAGCAAGACTTCGGTGATTTTGCTGAACGCATGGATTTTGTTTCTCTCAATGGTTCTATGCTAGTTGTTAACGGTGAAACAGTTGCTTCTTATCCGCTAAAACGTGAAACTGCTCTTAGTCTACTTAAAGAAGTCAGTGACAAATATGGTAAAGTAGCTCCTATGGTCTTCGAAACCGATGTAGCCTACTTCCACAAAGCTATTCCTAAAACTGAGCGTGACTTCTTAGCATACTTCGCTGGCAAAAGTGCAGTTGTTGATCATTGGTCAGATTTACCCAACAAGGATATCTTGCAAATCACTTTTAGTTTAGACAATTCTAAGGCGCCAGAAATTGAAAAAGAATTCAATGAAAAGCATGAACAAAAAATTTCTGCATTTGGATCTGCTAATACTGCTATTGATACTAATGTTTATGGTATCAATAAAGGCGCCGGTTTAAAACATTTATTAGCCAAATTAAACTTAACTGGTGATGATCTAATAGCATTTGGTGATGGCGGCAACGATATTGCTATGCTTGATTTTGCAAAATACTCTTATGCTATGGCTAACGGGATGCCAAGTGTTAAAGAACATGCTAAATATATCGCACCTGCCAATACTGAAAATGGTGTCTTCAGGGTCCTACAAAAATATTTAGACGCTGAGAAATAGATATACAAAAAAGGCAATGAACCTAAACGTCAATGTCATTAAGTTAAGACATTGACAATTAATATTAGACTTTTAAAGCACTGAT
>NZ_PCZD01000045.1:0-14409 GCF_002553975.1 Lactobacillus sp. UMNPBX6 | reverse complement strand
TCTTCATGGCCTTTTTGTTTAACACTTAGTGTTGCACTTCAATTTTAAATCCGGGAAAATAAAGTTTTTCATTTACACAATAAACAAATATCATATTTATTTTCAGTGGAACAGGGAGCTACTTTAGCTCATTTATATTTTGGTAAAAGAATTCGAAAATATCATGGACAGTTAAAATATCCCCGTTTGCTTCGAGGCTTTTCAGGCAATTTGGCTGATGTACCAGGACGTGAGTTTTCTCGTGATACTTTGCCTGAAGAATATAGTAGTGCAGGCGAAATGGATTATCGCACACCAGCAACGGTTTTATATCAAAAAAATGGTTCAAATTCTATTTTGTTAAGATATAAGAGTTATGAAATAGTTGCAGGGAAGCCAAAATTGAATGGTTTGCCACATAGTTGGGTTAAAGACGAAGATGAAGCCCAAACTTTGATTGTTACTCTTGAAGATCAATTAACTCAGGTGGAATATCAATTGTTTTATACAATTTTTAGAGATTTACCAGTTATTTCTAGAGCTGTAAAAATAATTAATTCTGGAGAAGAAGTCGTTCACTTAAGAAAAGCCGCTTCAATGCAAATTGATTTTGGCAATGAAGATTTTGAAGCAATTACCTTGCCCGGAGCGCATGCCAATGAACGTCATCTGCAAAGAAGCAAGATTGATCAGGGGATTCGCGTCTATGTTAGTCATCGTGGCGCTTCCAGTCATCAGATGAATCCATTTCTTGCTTTAGTTAGACCTAATACAGATGAATTTGCAGGAGACGCATATGGTTTTACTTTTGTTTATTCAGGTAATCATATGTTTGAACTTGAGAAAGATCAAATTAATCAAATCCGTTTAAATATTGGGATAAATGATTTTAATTTTGATTGGAAACTGGAGCCAAATGAAGATTTTCAGACTCCGGAAGTTTTGATGACTTATTCTCCAAATGGCATAAATCAAATGAGCCAGACATTTCATCAAGTGATTTTTGACCATATTATTCGCAGTAAATTCAAAAATAAGGTTCGACCTATTTTGGTTAATAATTGGGAAGCAACGTATTTCGATTTTAATGAAAAGAAATTACAAGCAATTGTTGATCAAGCTAAGGATTTAGGGATTGAAATGTTTGTCTTGGATGATGGCTGGTTTGGACACAGGGATGCGGATAATTCATCTTTAGGCGATTGGTTTGTCGATCAGAGAAAGTTTCCTACTGGTTTGAGTCATTTTATTGATTATGTACATAATCAAGGATTAAAATTTGGTATTTGGTTTGAACCAGAGATGATTTCCTATGATTCTGAATTATATAAAAAACATCCCGATTATTTGATGCATGTTCCTAATAGAATTCCTAATCCAGATCGTCACCAATATGTGCTTGATTTAGGGAGGAAAGAAGTACGACAAAATATTTTTGACCAGATGGTTAAGATCCTAGATCAAAATCAAATTGATTATATTAAATGGAATATGAATCGTCATATCTCAGACATTTATGAAGCAGATTTAACGCCAGATGAGCAGGGTGAAGCATATCATCGTTATATTTTAGGATTATATGATTTGCTTGAAAAATTGACGACCAGATATCCTAATATTTTGTTTGAAGGATGTTCTGGTGGTGGCGGTAGATTTGATGCTGGTATGGCTTATTACACACCGCAAATTTGGGCTAGTGATAATAGTGATGCGATTGCTAGATTAAAGATCCAATATGGTACAAGTCTAGTTTATCCGCAATCATTGATGACCCACATGTTTCCGTGTGTCCAAATGAACAAAATGGTAGAGTAACACCATTAGCTACACGGGGTGCTGTAGCTATGTGGGGAGACCTAGGCTATGAACTTGATTTAACTAAATTGAATGATGATGAAAAAGAAGAAGTTAAAAAGCAAATAACTTTATATAAGTAGATTAGAAAGCTTACTCAATTTGGCACTTTATATCGTTTGAAGTCGCCATTTAATAGTAATCAGACTGCTTGGGAAGTAGTTAGTTCAGATAAACGTGATGTAATTTTAACTGTAGTAAATATTCTGAGTTCAGCTCAGCCTAGCTTTACTAAGCCTAAATTAGCTGGCTTGAATCCAGAATATGATTATAAAAATATCGCCACCAATGAAATAATCGGTGGCGATGAATTAATGGACACAGGTATTTATGATGAGGTGGCCCATCAAGATTTTGTGGCTAAAATGTATCATTTTAAAGCAGTCAATTGATTGCCTTGATTGATTCACGTTTATTTAAGTTGCCGTGACAAGTAACAGTTAGAGGAATACTGATATTTTCAGTAATTAAATCTTTAGCAAGACGGACTGCAGTTTTACCCATTTCTTTAGTATCCATATAAACACTGGAAAGAGTAGGAGTTAAAAAGCGATTGATATCAACATCATCAAAACTTACGACTGAAATATCATCAGGAATAGAAATATGGTGGTTGTTAAGAGCTTTGTAAACGCCTAGTGCCATTGGATCGCTTCCCACTACAATTGCTGTAGGCCGCTCTTTCAATTGAATGACTTGATCAGTAATTTTAAGAGCGGAATCTGCAGACCAATCGGTAATAAAAGAGTGACAATATTGATCCAAGTTGTGCAATTTCATCCAGGAAATATAACGAGTTTCTCTCAAGTCGCATTTTTCAGTAGTGATTTTTCCGTCTAAATCCATAATGGAAGATTTACCACCAATATAAACAATATTTTCATGACCAAGAGAATGAAGAAGATCCAAGATGTAAGTAGTTTTTTCTACGAAGTCATTTCGAATAATATTGCAGTTAAGAATATTAGTGTTGACATCGAGAAAAATTGCATTGTGATTGATGGTTTGAATCGATTTTATAGCTTCAGGCGTCATTTCACCTTCAATTAATACTGCTCCGTAGTTAGCTAAAATAGACCAATCTTTTTCTTGATCATTCATCTTAAAAGGTTGATCAATTCTTAAATGCCATTTTTTAGCTTCATCATAATCCCCATATGCATATTAAGAAAATATGGATCATCTATTTCTCGTGCATGGTCATGACGCATAATTAATGCAATTGAAAGTTGCGGATCATTTTGTTTAGGGCCCCGCTTTTTCTTGCCTTTGCTGTAATGCAGTTTGTTTGCTACATGAATTACACGTTTTCTTGCTTCGTCATTAATGTGAAAAGTAGGATCATTATTTAAAATGCGGGATACACTTGCAGGTGAAACGCCAGCGATCCGCGCAATATCTCTAATACTTGCCATAAAAGCCACCTCATATTTCTTCTTTTCGTAATTATAACATTTTAAATGAAGCCAAAGAAAAACACGCTATTAAAGCGTGTTTTTTTAGATAATAAAATAGTTTAGACAGTGTGTTGTATAGAAATAATAATCTTATTTATCTTCGTAACCCTTTGGGTGGCCCTTGTGCCACTTCCAAGCAGTTGCGATTACGTCATCAACATTTTCGTGTTTTGGCTTCCAGCCTAAAACAGTTCTTGCCTTAGTTGAATCAGCAACAAGTGAATCAGGGTCACCGCCACGACGTGGTCCCATAGTATAAGGAATATCAATACCAGTAACCTTCTTAGCACTTTCCAAAATTTCAAGGTTGGAGTAACCATGTGCAGTACCCAAGTTGAAGACATCTGACTTGTTAGTCTTCATCATATGCTTCAATGCCAAAATGTGAGCATCGATTAAGTCTTCTACTTGAACATAGTCACGTACATTAGTACCGTCTTTAGTATTGTAATCATCACCAAAGATAGTAAATTTACCATCACCAGAAATAGCACTCTTTAAAATATTTGGAATCAAGTGAGTTTCTGGAGCGTGGTCTTCACCGATAGAACCGTCACTTGAAGCACCAGCAACGTTGAAGTAACGAAGGGCAGTGTACTTAATGCCGTCAGCCTTGTCAGCCCAAGCCATGATCTTTTCCATCATCATCTTGGTTTCACCGTATGGGTTGATAGGGTTAAGTGGAGTGTCTTCTGTGATTGGCAATTTCTTAGGAATACCATAAGTTGCGGCAGAACTTGAGAAGACTAAGTATTTAACGTTGGCATCATTCATAGCTTGTAATAATGAAATCATACCGGTAACGTTGTTGTCGTAGTACTTAAGAGGCTTTTTAACTGATTCTGGAACAAGTGAGTAAGCTGCAAAGTGCATTACTGCATCGATCTTTTCATCACGCAAAATCTTTGATACTAATAAAGTATCTTCGATGTCGCCTTGATAAAACTTGGCTTTAGGATCAACAGCTTTTCTGTGACCAGTGTACAAAGCATCTAAGACAACAACGTCATTGCCTTCTTTAACTAATTTACGAACAGCATGTGAGCCGATATAGCCCGCACCACCGATAACTAAAACTTTCATGTGTATAACTCCTTTAATAGTTGTTAACTTTTTACTGAAATCGATTACATTGTAACACACAATTTAGTAAATGATTTACTAAATTCAATAAAATGCTTAAAATTAATTGAGTATAAATGAAAATTCGTGATCTAATTCTGGATTAATATGATAAGCACTCTCAACATCAGAGCCCCAACTATCGATGCCGCCAACGCCTCGAACTGCACCTGCAATTACTAACACAGTTCTGCGAACAAGTGGTAATTCCTCAATATGGGTGGCATTTTCGAGTTCTTCAGCGGTATAAGGCAAACAACTAAAATTGAATGGCTTTTTATCTTGTAGAATTGATAAACTAAATTTTTCATTTGTTTGATCAGAATTATTTTGAGTGGCTTCACGGTTAATAACTAACTTTTTAGTTTGCATGTGCATGCCATTTTCTTGCGGAACCAGATATTTGGTAACCGGTAATCCATCGATATGGAAACGACCTTCTTTAGCTCCGGCCATTCTATCAGGATAAGTTTCGCCGGATAAACCTTCATAATCGAATCCAGTAGCGGCAGTTGGCATAATTAATCGAATACCAATCACAGGTAAGGGTGATAATCCCTTCTTACCATAATAATGCATCGTGACTTTAATGTGACCGACATCATCAATATTATAGATGATTTTTGCATTTGTTGCAGGGATAGTTAAAGTTTGATAAGTAAATGAAATTTGAGCACTGCTTGCATATTCGTGATTGCTGAATTTATTGTTAAATGGAGCAATAGGTAATTCAGGAAAATCATGTTCATCTACTTTTAAATGAATATCAGTACATTTAGTGAACATATCGGCTCCGAGCCATTGAGCGGCCTTTAGATTGAATCCGCTGCCGCGATCGTTATCTGTAGTTGCTCGCCAAAAAGTGGGAGTAGGTACACGATAAAGCCATTCTTTGCCGTGTACTTTTAAAGATTCAAGTCCGCCGCGCTCATAACTAAAGATATATTGAAAATCTTGGCCATTCACGCCAAATGTGCCATCGCCGTAAATAATATGCAATTTTTTATTTGTGTAATCCATAGTAGTATCTAACCTCCTGCATTGCTGGTTTGGGTGTGCGGTCTGCGAACATTAAACCGTCGCCAGAGAATTCATAATCGGAGTGACGATCATCAAAGTCGCCACCGTAACGTAAGACATCCTGTCCACTGATTTCATCGTGAACTAATAATGCTTGATCAATAAAGTCCCAGATAAAGCCGCCAAAGTATTGTGGGTACTTATCAAGCAGCTTGATGTATGAACCTATGCCACCATCTGAGTTGCCCATATCGTGCATGTATTCGCATTCCATAAATGGTTTCGGTGGATCGTTTTGTAAGTATTCTTCAACTTGTTTTGGTGGCAAATACATACAGCTTTCAACGTCAGAAATTTTATCTTTTAATTCAGGACGATGCACAACCCCTTCATAGTGAACCAAACGTGTGTCATCGTGTGATTTATAAAATTCATTCATTGCGATGATATTGTCACCGGCGTAGGATTCATTCCCAAGTGACCAAAATAGAATAGAAGTGTGATTTTTGAAAGTCTCGTAATTATTGCGTGCCCGATCAATTACCGCTTCCTTCCACTGCAGAATAGAGCCAGGTACATTATAAGAAGGTTCAGTCTGTCCCATCTTTTGCCAAGTACCATGAGATTCAAGGTTGTTTTCAGCCATGACATAGATCCCATTTTGATCGCAAAGATAATACCACGGAATTTGGTTTGGATAGTGACATGTTCTGACTGCGTTAATATTATTTTCTTTAAATGTATTAATATCAGTTGTCATATCAGTCATGGTTACGCTGCGGCCACGCTTGTCATCCCATTCGTGGCGGTTAACTCCATTGATGATTAAACGTTTGCCGTTTAATAGAACAACTTTTTCTGAGCTAATTTCAATTCGTCTAAAACCAAATTGGAAGGGTACTAATTCAAGCAGATTTTGGTGTTCATCATAAACTTCAATTAAAAGTTGATAAAGATATGGATTATGGTTATCCCAAAGATGAACGTTTTCGAATTTTTCATCATTGATTTGAATGTTTTCTTTAAGAGCTTCTTTTTTCTCTAAAAGGGTATGACCCACAACATCTTTGACTAGTAGATGAATTGAACCAGTCTTTTTGCCAGTAAAATGAAGTTTAAGATTAAAAATACCATCCTGATAGTTATCTGCAACTCGTGGTTTAAGATCCATGTCATTTAAATGCGTTTCAGGGATGCCAAGCAATTCAACTGAGCGGAAAATACCGGAAAAGCGGAACATATCTTGGTCTTCCAGCCATGAAGCAGTGCTGTGTTTAAAGACTTCTACTGCCAAAAGGTTATCTTTGGCTTGAATGTATGGTGTTAAATCAAATTCTGAAGGAGTGAAGCTGTCTTCAGCGTAGCCTACAAAATGACCGTTGAGCCATACGTACATTGCTCTTTCAACGCCTTCGAATTTAATATGGACGTTTTTTCCAAGTAAAGCAGGTTTTAAATCAAATTGCTTTATGTATGAAACAACTGTATTGTCTTTACCTTGACTAAAAGAGCCCTCCTCAGGATCATTAGGATCTAGAGCGTAGGCAGGACGGCGGAAGATTTTGCCTTCCCAAGGATACCAAATGTTGGTGTATTGATTTTGAGTATAATCGTTTAATTCAATTTCGCTTGGAACTGAGATCGAATCAAAATTTGAAGAGTCAAAACTTCGCTCATAAAAATGTTTTGGGCGGTCCATCGGATTAGGAGAAAAATGGAATCTCCATTGTCCGTTTAGACTTTGCTGATAGCTGCTATTTTGTTTTTGCCACTCACGATAATCTCTGTAAAAGGGATGATCACTATGAGCGGGTAATTGATTAACTCTGAAAACTTCAGGGTTGTCTAACCAATTAATGGTTGCTTGCATGATCTGACCTAGTTTCTATTAAAAATATATCTTGAAAGCGGTTTTATTATAGCACCTAAGTAACGTATTTATTAGATTAAATAAAGAATTTATTCCAGCTCGCCAGGAAAATTTACTAGCTACAAAGCCCTAGTAAATGCAGATAACTAAAACTTTATTTATTGGAATTTAGTAAATGTTTTGTATAATAAAGATAGAAAATTTATAAAAAAGAAAAGAAATAATTATGACAACAATTAAAGAAATTGCACTGGAATCAGGTTATTCTCCTGCAACAGTATCACGTTTATTAAATAATGATCCGAACCTGTCTATTACTGCAGATACTAAAAATAAGATTTTGGAGATTGCTAATAGACTAGGCTATTGGGAAGATCATCAAGAAAAGAAAATTAAGCCAACAATTGCTTTGCTTTATCGAGTAAATCATAAGGAACAATTACAAGATGAGTATTTTACTTCACTAAAGCAGGCTTTGGTATCAACGGTGGAACGAGATGCACTGAAGATGAAAACTTTTTACGACATAGAGGATTTGATCAAGAATGCGTCTTTGTTCCAAGGATTCATCGGAGTAGGGGCAGAGCCAATTGAAAATGCACAGTTGGTAAAGTTACACAAAGTTTTGCCTAATGGTGTTTTTGTTGATACAAATCCAGCTCCAGAGTTATTTGATTCTATTCGTCCTAATCTGCCATTGACAGTTAAAAATGCTATCGATTTGTTTATCAAAAATGGCATTGATAAGATTGGTTTTATTGGTGGTGTCGGTCCTAAGCATGATCATATTCAGGAAAATGATTTGCGTTCAATTACTTTCGTTGAATACATGAAAACTAGAGGTATGGATACTAAATGGACATGTGTTGAAGGACCGTTTAGTGTTGAAAATGGCTATAAATTGGGAAAACAAGTCTTAGCTAAATACAAAAATGATTTACCTGAAGCATTTTTGATCGCATCTGATACCTTGGCAGTTGGCGTTTTACAAGCCTTTAACGAAGAAAACGTAAATGTGCCTAAGGATACTAAGATCTTGAGTATTAATAACAGTAATGTAGTTAAATATGTTTCGCCACCACTTTCTTCCTTCAACATTAATCAACAAGAAATGATTGATATGGCACTTGATACTTTGACTCGTTTAATTATCCGTCCAGATCGACCAAAGATTGATATCCGGATGAATACTAATTTGGTAGTACGAAAAAGCTTCGTTCCCCAAGAAAAGTAAATTTTTTAGTAAAGAAAAATATTTTTTGATAAGAAATAAAAAAGAGAATGTGAATAGCCCACATTCTCTTTTTATTTGCTCTTAAAGTAAATATTTTAGTAATAATAAATAAAAGATTTATTTAGTTAACAAAAGAGCGTATATTGCTTTCATGTAAGCGATTACAGTGGTTCATTTGGGAGGAAGAAAAAAGATGAATAATCGTAAAGTTTCAGGAAAACAAATCATTTCCTATGTGTCCTTTTGTTTGGGTAACTTAGGACATGCCGCATTCTATGGCGTAATGAGTACGTATTTTATTATTTTTATCACTAGTGCCATGTTTACGGGTCTGGATCATTCGGTTGCAGATAAATTAATTGGATTAATTACTGCGTTGATGGTTTTAGTAAGAATTGTAGAATTGGTAATTGACCCAGTTTTAGGAAATATTGTTGATAATACCAAGACAAGGTGGGGTAAGTTTAAGCCCTGGATTTTTATTGGTACGGTTGCCAGTTCCGCATTATTGTTAATTCTGTTTACCGGTATTTTTGGTTTAGCACATAAAAGTTGGATCCTATTTGCAATTTTATTTGTGATCATTTATATCGGCTTTGATGTTTTTTATTCATTGTCAGATGTTTCATATTGGGGCATGATTCCAGCCTTAAGTGAAGATTCACATGCCCGCGGTATTTATACTGCTTTAGGAACTTTTTCAGGTGCTATTGGTTGGAACGGCTTAACTATTATCGTTGTGCCATTAGTTACTGGGGTAACTTATGCTATGACTGGCAAGCATGAAGAGGGTGCTCCGGGTTGGTTTGCCTTTTTGGTCTAGGAACAGTAAATTTGCGTGGTGAAGGTTTTGGATCATATTATGATGATGGACAAACGGTTAAAAAAGGAGAACTGCTATTAGAATTTGATCGTGATTTAGCTCTTAAAAATGGTTACAAAGATACAATAGTAATTTTCTATACCCAACCTGGTAGAGTAGAAAAAATGAGTAAAATTTCAGCAGGAAAAATTGTTGAACATGGTCAAAAGGTGGCTGATGTACAGTTTAAGTAGAGGTAGAAAATGGGAAAAACATTAACTGATTTTTTATACGGTGGAGACTATAATCCAGATCAATGGCCTAAAGAAACTTGGTCTAAGGATATTCATATTTTTAAGCAGGCGGAAATTAATTCGGCAACGATTAATATTTTTTCATGGGCACTGCTTGAGCCCAAAGAGGATAGATTTGATTTTTCAAAGTTGGATAAGATTGTTGAGGAGTTATCTGAAGCTAACTTTAAAATTGTCATGGGAACTTCGACGGCTGCAATGCCAGCCTGGATGTTTAAGAAATATCCGGATGTTGCTCGTGTTGATTATCAGGGGAGACGACACGTTTTTGGGCAGCGACATAACTTTTGTCCGAATAGCAAAAATTTAGTGGATACCAGGATATTTTAACTGGCAAAAAGGCAAATAAAAAGATAGAAAGGTGGGATGTCCAGATTTTAACTAAATAACGTTTTAAAAAATTTTTCCCATATATTTGAGAAGTCGAGCTTAATACTTGGCTTCTTTTTCATTTTACATAAATACTTTATTTATTTAAGTAAACTATTTACTAAATAGAGCTAAGAGTATATACTAATACTTGAAAACGATTACAGAATAAAACTTGAGGTAAAAACTATGAATAAAGAAGAACTACTTAAGAAATACGAAGAAACTTTTAACGAAAAGGCAAAGGACGTATTTTTCTCTCCAGGTCGAATTAATGTAATTGGAGAACACACTGACTACAACGGTGGACACGTCTTTCCGGCCGCAATCAGTTTAGGTGTTTATGGAGTCTATGGTCCAAGAGAAGACAAAAAAGTGCGTCTTTATTCAGGCAACGTAGATGGCGAGATCGTTGAATTTGATATTGATGATACAACTGCTGAAAAAGATAAAGACCGTTTCTGGGCTAACTATTTCAAGGGTATGATCACTTATTTACGTGAGAAATATAATGGCATTGATCATGGCTTTAACTTATATATCGAAGCTAATTTGCCATCAGGTTCAGGTCTTTCATCAAGTGCTGCCATTGAAATGTTAATGGGAATCATCTTGAAAGATGAATTTAACTTAAACGTTGATCGCGTTAGCCTAGCCAAGATGGGTCAAAGAACTGAAAATGAATTTATCGGCTTAAATTCAGGAATTATGGATCAATTTGCCTGCATTATGGGTAAAAAAGATAGTGCAATTTTCTTAGACTGCAACACCTTAAAGTATGAATACATGCCACTTGCATTAGGCGATTACGAAATTATTATCATGGCAACTAACAAACCACATACTTTAGCTGATTCTGCTTATAATGATAGGGTTGCTGAATGTGGTCGTGCTCTTAAAAAGTTGCAACAAAAGCTTGATATTAAGGCATTAGGTGAACTTGATAACGATACTTTTGATGAATATTCTTACCTCATCAATGATGAAACAGAAATTAAACGTGCGCGTCATGCAGTTAGTGAAAATCAAAGAACTTTACGTGCAACTCAAGCAATGAAAGACGGCGATCTTGAAAAACTTGGTCGTTTAATTAATGCTTCTCACGAATCTCTTCACTATGATTATGAAGTAACTGGTAAAGAGCTCGATACTTTGGCAGAAGCTTCATGGCAACAACCTGGAGTGCTCGGTGCCAGAATGATCGGCGGTGGCTTTGGCGGTAGTGCAATTGCTATTGTTAAGAAGTCAGAGGCTGAGAACTTTAAGAAGAATGTTGGTAAGATTTACCGCGATACAATCGGTTATGATGCTAGCTTCTATGATGCAGAAATCGTTGATGGTACTAAGAGAATTTAATTAGTGTGAGAAGGGAAAGTTATGAAGGTTATTGAAAAATTTGCGGATGAAGTTATTAATAGCGGTGCTTACGAGCCATTAGATCGAGTATATGTTATTAACAAAATTAGAGGATTAGTTGGTGATCATGATGAAGAAGAAAACGATAAGCCAGCTGCCAAGCAATTAGTTGACTTGGCCGTTAAAAATGAAAAAATTCCTGACGATATCACCTCACGTGAAGTATTAAATGATCAACTTTATGATTTAGCTACACCAACACCATCTAAGACCAATAGTATTTTCTGGCAAAAAATGCAAAAGTCTTCAGAGAAGGCTACAGATTGGTTTTATAAATTATGTGAAGACAATAATTATGTTAAAAAAGAGGCTATTGCCAAAAATGTTGTCTTCTCCGGCACTAGCTCAAAAGGTCATGGCTTAGAAATTACGATTAATTTATCTAAACCTGAAAAAGATCCTAAGGCTATTGCTGCAGCGGCACATGCAACAGGCAAGAAGTATCCTCAATGTGCACTTTGCCTTGAAAATGAAGGTTATTTAGGTGGCTATGGTAAAAATGCCCGTTCTAATTTAAGAATCATTCGTATGAATATCGCAGGTCGTCCATGGGGCTTCCAATATTCACCATATGCTTACTTTAATGAACACTGTATTTTCTTAGATCAAAAGCATATTCCAATGGTAATTAATGAACAAACATTAATTAACTTGGTTGAAATTGAAAAGATCTTCCCACACTATTTCGTTGGTTCTAACGCTGACTTGCCAATTGTTGGTGGTTCAATGTTAGCACATGAGCACTACCAAGGTGGTCGTCATACCTTCCCAATGATGAAGGCAGGCATCAAGAAGACCATTGTCTTTGATTCATACCCAACTGTAATGGCTGGGATCGTTGACTGGCCAATGAGCGACTTGCGTTTAACTAGTGAAAATTCACTTGACTTAATTGACCTTGGTGCAAAGATTATCAAATTCTGGGATAACTATTCAGACACTGCACGCAGCATTAAAGCTTACGATGGTAAGACTCGTCACCACACGGTAACGCCAATCATGCACCGTGAAGGCAAGAACTTCGTGCTCGATCTAGTTTTGCGTGATAACAATACTAGTGATCAATATCCTTTGGGCATTTTCCACCCACACGAAAAGTTATGGCACATTAAGAAGGAAAACATCGGCTTAATTGAAGTAATGGGTCGTGCTATTTTGCCAGGACGTCTTAAGAGTGAACTTGAAGAAGTAAAGAAATACTGGCTGGGTGAAGATAACAATATGGCTGCTAGTCATAAAGAATGGGCTGATCAAGTTAAGGCTGAAAACGAAATTAGCTGGGACAATGTTGATCAAGTAATGCAGCAATCACTTGTCGAAGTATTTGAACAAGTTCTTCAAGATGCTGGCGTGTTTAAGAATGATGCAGACGGTGATGAAGGCTGGGATAAATTTATTACAGCTTTAACCAAAAAGATTAAGTAAAGTAATTGAAGCGAGATCTTGAGGGTCTCGCTTTTTGTTACCGGTAACGCATATGTTATTGATAAGAAATACTTTATAATATTAATGAAAGCGAATACAAAAAAGAAAAGGCGAGAACATGAAAACAAGTTTTAATAAATATGGTCGAAAAGATGGCAAAGATCTTTGTGAAATTAGTTTAAAAAATGACAACGGCATGGTTGTTAAGGTACTTAACTATGGTGCAACGCTAGAAAAAGTTTTGCTTAACGACAAGAATATGATTTTGTCATTAAATTCACCAGCTGATTATTCTCAAGAAAGAAATTATTTAGGTGGTACAGTTGGCCGAATTGCCGGTAGAGTCAGAAAAGGTCAATGGAGACATGGTCTTGAAATTCATCAATTGCCAATCAACGAAGGTGAGAATCACATTCATGGCGGAATTGGTACAGATACTGAAGTATGGGATTTTGAACCTTCTTGTGATGAAAACAGTGCACGAGTAGATTTAACGTTATTTGATCCAGATGGTCATAATGATTATCCAGGCAATTTAAAGATTCATGTCAAATATGAATTGGACAATGATGATACTTTGCATTATTCAATTAATGCGGTGAGTGACCAATTAACTATTTTTAATCCGGTAAATCATGTTTACTTTACCTTAGGTGAAAAAGATAATATCAAAGATCTTAAGCTAAAAATGAATGCTGATTATTATTTGCCAGTTGATCACTCTGGAATGCCTGATCGTGGAATGGAAGAAGTTGCTGGCACTGCTTTTGATTTTAGAAAGACTAAGCGTGTAGGGGATGCTTTGGAAGCTGACGATCCTCAAATCAAAGACAGAGGAGGCATGGATCATCCATTTATTTTAAATGGTAATCAACCTGGTGCAGTGTTAAGTTCTGCAGATCATAAGGTGATCGTGAATACTGATGCACCATCATTGATTATTTATACTGGAAATGGTTTTGATCATACTGGAAAATATACCTCTGATTTCGGCCAATATGCGGGAATTACTTTTGAAGCACAAATCCAACCGGCTGAAGGCAATGATTTGGGGCGCATTACGTTATTACCAAATGAAGAATTCAAGCGGAATGTAAGTTGGAAATTTGAGTAAAAATATGGGATTGGAAATTAATTATTTCCAATCCTTTTTTTGCTTGTCTCAGTGTTTAATACAAGTAAGAATTTTCTTAAGATAGTATAATTTAGCTATAGTTTATGAAACGAGGTAACTATATGCGTTTAGGAAAAGTGATTATTATATCTGCACTCTTGGGAGTCAGTACTCCGTTCTTAGTAAAGCAGACTCCAGTTGTTCAAGCAGCACAAGAAACGCAAAATAATACGTTTACTCTGAAAATTGCTTCTTATGCTTATCGCAAAGATGGTAAACAGGTTCATCTAGATGAGTTGCGGGATGCAAATGGAGAGAAAGTGGCTTTAAAACAAAATGGCCAGGTCACTTTGATTCCGAAGGGAACAGTTCTTAAATCAATGTCATTAAGTTAAGACATTGACAATTAATATTAGACTTTTAAAGCACTGAT